>NZ_JCATIE010000001.1:0-72500 GCF_059693785.1 Sphingopyxis sp. CR5
GTAGCGGCCCGATCACTTCCCATTCTTCGTCTGTAACGCCAATCCGCTCGCCCAAGGCAGCCTCCAAAAGCCAGCCTTGAATCAAGGTCCGAGTCCACAGTCAAGCTTTGTCCACGAAGCCTAGAAAAGGAAGCCCTGCTTGGGCGCATTGCCGGTATTGAAGGGCAGCTTAAACAGATCGCTAAAAAGAACTGACCAAACCGCCCAGTGTGCCTTGGTATTCAGCATCGCTAGCTAAACGGAGCGAGTTTTAGGAAATTCAAGGAAAACCGCAGAAGGCTATGGAGTCACGCTAGCGTCAAATTTCGCGACAAGTCGTTCGACTGCATCAGCCGCCTGCCGAAGATTGGGCGCGATCTGGCGCGCAGCTTGAGCTTCAACCTCTCCATAAGATGCGGTCCGAGGGAGGCCCGTAACGACCTCGCTCCAATGAAAAATGTTGGCGCGCAAACTGCTGCCTTCTTCGGCCGTGCAGGTGAGCATGAAGGTCACAATAAAGTGTTCCCGCTGACCGGGCGTAGCAACGGTATTAATTGTTACATTGCCCTTAGTGTCGCTCTTCGCCGGCGTTGGTTTGATTTCTTTTACAAATTGAACTGAGCCGTAGCTGAACTCGACCGATTCTACCGTCATTTGCCAACTCCGTTTGAATGAAACTGAGAGCGCTATAATCTCTGGTGAGCCCTCGGAGTGCAAGAACAAAATGCAAACAAACCCCTTTCCTACATTCCTCCGCTGCGTCATACCCTGTCCGGTTTGGTCTCTCGACTTCGCTCGAGACATACGGAGGAGGGCTTATCATGCAGAACCGCACACCGATCGCGAAGGAGGCGCGGCCGGCGTTGCCCGAGTTTACGCCGGTGCCGCGCAAGTTTCGACATGACGGGTGGACGCCCGAGCGGCAGCGGGCGTTTATATCGGCGCTGGCCGATACGGGGTCGGTCAGCCGGGCGGCGGCGATGGTCAATATGGCGCAGCGCAATTGCTATACGCTGCGGCGCGCGGCGGGGGCTGAGAGCTTTCGGCGGGCGTGGGAGGCGGCGCTCGATTTCGGGGTCGCGCGGCTGAAGGACATCGCCTTCGAGCGCGCGATCGAGGGCTATCAGGTGCCGGTGTTCGTCGGTGGCAAGCTGATGGGTTTTCGGCGCAGATATAATGATGCGCTGCTGATGTTCTGTCTGCGCCACTATGGGCAGGACGGCGGCGGGCGGCGCACGACGGTCAACTATTTTTCGACGCGGGTGAGCGCGGGGGCCGCGGTGGCGGAGGCGCGGGATGGTGCGGGGCCCTTCGAGACGCCGCTGCGCGGCTCCTCAGGACGAACGGAAGGTGGGGCGGGGGCTGCCGGGTCCTTGGAGACGCCGCGTCGCGGCCCCTCGGGACGAACCGAAGCCGGCGAGGCCGGGGCGGGCGCGGTGGCCGAGGCTTCGACGACGACGGTGCGCACGGTGATCCACGGTCCCTCCACGTCGCTCGGGACGAGCGGGACTGGGGATGCGATGGCGGCGCAGGACGCGGCGGCGGGGGCGGTCGAGGGGTTTGCGGGGGTCGAACTCGACGCGCAGGCGATGGCCGAGATCGACGCGGCGCTGCACGCGCTCGCGGCGCGGCGGCGCGCGAGCGAGGGGGCGGTCGCGGCGGGCGGGGCCGAGCGGATCGCGGCGGAGGCCGACGACGAGGCGACGGGGCTGGTGCAGCTGGGCGAACGGGACTCGCCCTATTGGGGGGCGATCGAGATGGACGAAGGACTCGCGGACCTCGAACCGCCGGCGCGCTTCGGCGGCGAGGCCGACTGGGTGCAGGCGGGGGCCGACATGCCCGAGGGGTATCGCGAATGGATCGAGGCCGCCGAGGCGCGCGGCGAGACGGTGCCGGTGCTTCCCGTGGCGGCGGATAGCGCCGACGGGGTGGCGGCGGTGAAGACGCGGCCGCCGCGGCGGCGGGGGGTGGCGCGGTCCGGGGGAGCGGGAGGTCGGGTCAGACGTCCGGCAGCGTCTGGCGGGCGAAGCCCCAGCCCTTGAGCTCGGCGCTCGCGGCGCGTTCGAGCAGGTCGGCGGCGTCCGCGATGCTCCAGCGGCGCGGGCTGTCGGTGTCCGCGAGCGCGTCCCACCCGATCGGCGCGGCGACGGGGGCGCCTTCGCGGGCGCGCACCGACCAGGGCAGCACCGCGGTGCTGCCGCGCTGATTGCGCAGGTAATCGATGAAGATCCTGCCCTTGCGCTTCGCCTTGCTCATCGTCGCGGTGAAGCGGTCGGGCTCGGCGAGCGCGAGCGCTTCGGCAAAGCGTTTCGCAAAATCCTTGTGCGCGTCCCAGTCGTGTCCGGGATCGAGCGGCACGACGACGTGGACGCCCTTGCCGCCCGAGAGCATCGCGAAGCTGACGAGCCCGATGTCGGCGAGCTGGCGCTTCAGGTCCGCGGCGGCCTTTTTGACATCGCCGAAATCGAGGCCTTCGTCGGGGTCGAGATCGAAGACCATGCGGTCGGGCTGTTCGAGCGTATCGATATGGCTGCCCCAGCCGTGGAATTCGATCGTTCCCATCTGGACGCAGGCGAGGATGCCGTCGGCGTCGTCGACATAGAGATAATCCTCGACCCCGCCGTCCTTCTCGCGGATCGGGACGTGGTGGACATGCGGGCCGAAGCTGCCCGAATCATGCTTCTGGAAAAAGCATTGCTTCGCGCGCCCCTGCAGGCAGCGGACGAGGCTGACCGGGCGGCGCGCGAGGTGCGGGAGCATGACGGGGGCGAGGGCGGCATAATAGTCGGCGAGGTCGCCCTTGGTCGCCTTTGCCTCGGGGAAGATGATGCGGTCGCGGCTGCTGATCGTCACGTCGCTCGCCGGGGCGGGGGCTTTGGCGCCGGTTTCGGGTTTCACGTCCTTCGCCTCCTTGTCGGCGCGCAGGCCGACGAAGCTCGCGTGGCGGACGGAGCCGCCGGCGGTATATTCGGCGAAGGCGACCTCGGCGACAAGGTCCGGCCTGACCCAATGGACCTTGCGCGCCGCCGCCTTGTCGACGTCGACCGGCGCGGTCTTGCGCGCGCGGCTCGCGAGCTTCGCCTCCAGCATCGCCATCGTTTCGCTGTCGAAACCGGTGCCGACATTGCCCTTGTACATCAGCGCGCCCTTTGCGTGCTGCGCAAGAAGCAGCGAGGCGAAGGGCCGCCCCTTCACCGACGATTCCTTCCAGCCGACGATGACGAATTCCTGGCGGCGGGTGCATTTGACCTTTACCCAGTTTTTCGAGCGGCGGCCAGCGTAGGGTGCGTCGGCGCGCTTGGCGATGATCCCTTCCTGCCCGGCACCGCACATGGCGTCGTAGAGCTTTTCGCCGGCGCCGATGACATGGTCGGCGACCGCGATCGGCGGCGCGGCGCCGCGGAGCAGCGCCTCGAGACGCTCCTTGCGTTCGAGATTGCCGAGCGCGGTGAGCGATTTTCCGTCCTCTTCGAGCAAGTCGAAGGCGAAGAAGTGGAGATCGGTCGTCTTGTCCTGCGCGCCGTGGCCGCGCTTCAGGACCGCCTGGAGCGCCGAGAAGTCGGGGTTGCCGTCCTTGCCATAGGCGACGATCTCGCCGTCGATCAGGCACGGCGGCAGGTCGAGCGCGGCGATGTGGCGCGCGAGCGGCGCGAACTTGTCGGTCCAGTCGAGCCCGCTGCGCGTATAGACGACGACCCGATCGCCCGCCGCGGCGACGAGCGCGCGGTAGCCGTCGAACTTGATCTCGTGGAACCAGTCGTTTCCCGTCGGCACGCTGTCGACGAGCGTCGCGAGCTGAGGTTTGCGGAATTTCGGCGGCTTGGCGCCGGCCTTCGCCGATTTGGCGACCTTGCGGTTGTGCGCGGCGGCGGCGGCCATCTTTCTGGCGAACGCCTCGCCTTTCGCGCCCTTCAGCGATTGTTCGCCGCCGGCGTCGCCCGCGATCTCGGCCATCGGGCGGTCAGTGAGCACGCTTGTCAGATTGCGGGCGGTCAAATCGTCGCTGCCGCCGGCATAGGCGTCGTCGATCTTGCGGAGCAGCCAGTTTTCGCGCTTTTCGCCCGCGCGCGGCGTCATGCGGACGAGCAGCCATTCGCCCTTCATCCGCTCGCCGTCGAGGGTGAAGTGGAGGTGCCCCTTGTCCAGATCCTTCGCGCTCTTGCCTTTCACGGGCGTCCAGGTGCCGCGGTCCCAGAGCATCACGGTGCCGCCGCCATATTCACCCTTCGGGATCACGCCCTCGAACTCGGCATAGGCGATCGGATGGTCTTCGGTGCGCACCGCAAGGCGCTTGTCGTCGGGATTCGCGCTCGGCCCCTTCGTCACCGCCCAGCTCTTGAGAACGCCATCGGCCTCGAGCCTGAAATCGTAGTGGAGCCGCGTCGCGTCGTGCTTCTGGACGATGAAGCGGTTGCCGGCTCCTTTCGCGATTTTGCCCGCGGGTTCGGGGGTCAGCTTGAAATCGCGCTTCTCGTTATATTGGGCGAGGGGGTCGGCGCGGGTCATCGCGTCCCCGCTTTCCCGTGCTCCTGCGAAGGCAGGGGCCCATAACCGATGCGGGCGATACGAGCCGAACCATAGGCAAATGGCGCGAGGTCGGATGATGGGCCCCTGCCTTCGCAGGGGCACACGGCAGCAAAAGGCGACCCGACTCTCACAAGGCTACGCCCGCTTCTTTGCCGGCGCCTTTTTCGTGGGCGCTTTCTTCTTCTTCGGCGCGGCGGCGGCCTTTTTCCTGCCGTCGACCGATGCCTTGAGCGCCGCCATCAGGTCGATGACGTTCGACCCTTCGCGAAGGTCGGCGGGCTCTTCGACATCCTCGAGCACGCGCTTGCCTTTCGCCTTGGCCTTTTTCGCCACCAGGCGCTTGATCGCGTCGACATAATTGTTGTGAAAATCGCTCGCGTCGAACTTGCCGGTCTTCTTGCCGATCAGCGTTTCGGCGAGGTCGAGGAGGTCCTCGTCGGGTTTCGACGCCGGGACATCGCGAAAATAGCTTGCCGCCCTGTTCACCTCGTCGGCGTAGCGCAGCATCTCGAGGACGAGGCCCTTGCCGCACGGGCGCAACGCCACGAGCTGTTCCTGCCCGCGCAGCGCGAGCTGGCCGAGCCCGACCGTCTTCGTGCTGCGCAGCGCCTCGCGCAGCACGATATAGGCCTCTTCGGCAAGCTCGTCCGCCGGAACGACATAATAGGGCTTTTCATAATAGAGGATGTCGATGTCGCCCGCCTCGACGAACTGGACGAGTTCGAGCGTGCGCTTGCTCTCGAGCTTGACGGCTTCGATCTCGTCCTCGTCGAGCAGGACATAATTGCCCTTCGACACCTCATAGCCCTTGACGATATCGTCCTTGTCGATCGGCCCGATGCCGGGCACGACTTTCTCGTATTTGACCGGCTTGCCGCTGGGTTCGTGGATCTGGCGAAAGCCGATGCTCGCGCCCGATCTGGTCGCGGGATAGACTTCGACCGGAATCGACACCAGTGCGAGGCGAATCTGACCTTTCCAATAGGCGCGCGCAGCCATCGGCATCCCTTTCGCGACGTTCCCCCGAGTCCCAATGTTCGGCGCGGCGAGGGGTTCCCCCGGCACGGCGTCTGGTGCGGTGCGGTTGATAACGCTCTCTTCATTTCGCCGCGCTATCGAAGGGGCGGGACCACAGGCATCGGGAATGGCTTATGCAGATGGTCCACGAAATGCGCCGGTTGCGCGCCGAACATGCGGCTCTTTCGGTGCTGTCCGAATCGCTCGCGGCGCTGGTCGCCGCCGATACCCCCGCTTCGCTGCGTGCGATCGAGGCGGCGCGGGCCGACCTGCGCGACAGCCTGACCTGTCATCTGAAGTGCGAGGACTGGGCGCTCTATCCGCGGTTGCTGGCGAGCGGGGATGAGAGGTTGCGGGGGCTTGCGGCGGGGTTCGTCGCGGACATGGGTGACGTGGCCGAGCGGTTCACCGCCTATGATCGCGGGTGGAACAGCGCACGAATCCTGGCCGACTGGAAAGGATTCGGCGCCGAAACCAGGACCATGCTGGCGCTTCTCGACGAACGGATCGAACGCGAGGAACGCGATTTATATCCGCGCGCCGAAGCGATCGGCGAAATCAGCCTGGAGCCGGTCGAGACGGTTTTGCGCCGCGCCGGATGCTGACCCGTCACGGACGGATCGATACCGTCCAGTTGAGCGCGACGCGCCAGCCCTGGTCGAACCCCGGCGCCGGCTGGTTCCACGCATCGGCGACCTCGACCCCGATCGTCGCATTGTCGGCATAGGACAGGCGGATTCCGCCGCCATAGCTGCCAAGATCGAAGCCGGCGCGGGCCAGTCCGGGGCGCGCGAGCAGGGTGACGTCGGCATAGTCGGCGAAGCCGTAGATTTCGCTGTTGGCGAATTTGCCCGCCCCGATCGGCCGCAGCGCGAATTCGGCAGAGCCCGCATAGCCGCGATCGCCGTTGACCAGCCCGTCGTCGAAGGCGCGTCCGAACGTCGCGCCGCCGATGCTGAGCCGCTGCGCCGCGGGCAGGCGGTCCCGCGTCCAGCGGCCGATAGCGGCAAAGCGCAGCACCGCCGCCTTGCCGAACGCCCGGTTCGCCTCCAGGCTGGCGTCGGCATAGAGGAAGCCGGCCTCGCCGACCGCCGGGTCGACATCGGCCCCGGCAAGGTCGAGTCCCTGCGCGACGCCGATCCGCGTTCCGATGACCATTTTGTCCTCGCTGAGCCGAAAGGCGAGCGCCGCGCCGGCGGTCCAGGTCTTTTCCGCCGCCAGCAGCGAGCCGAACAGCGCATTGCGCGAATCGAGGTGATCGAGCCGCGCCGACAGTGTGAGGTTGCGCCGCGTCGCGCGGATCAGCGGATGGGTGATCGCGAATCCGGCGCTCCACGCGTCGCCGTCGACCGCCAGCCCGCTGGGCCGGGTCCGCAGCGCCGCCGCCGTCAGTTCGGCCCGGGTACCGTTCGATCCGATCGGGGTCGAATGGCTGGCCGAGGCATAGAGCAAGGATTGCAGGTCGAGCGATGCGGCGCCGGTCAGCCGGGTATCGTCGCCGCTGCGCAGCAGGCTGCTGCCGCGCGCATTGGCCTCGACGATGCCGTCGTTGACGAAGCGGCTGGTGCGCGTCGTGAACCCCACCCCCAGCGTCGGGCGTTTGGCATCGATCGCGAGATCGAGGTCGACCGCGCCGGGAGCGCCGCCGAGCGACAGGGTCGGCTTTACGGTCGCGCCCGGCACATCGCCGATCGTACCGAGCACGCGTTCGAAGCGGGCGCGGGCCAATGGGTCGCGGCCGGGCAGCCGCGCAGCCATTTCGGCGATCAGCGGGGCGGGACCGCCTTCGCTCTCGCCGCTCAGCACGACTTTGCCGATATGGCCTTCGGCCGAGGCGACCTTGACGATGCCCCCCGACAGATCCTGTTCGGGAATCACCAGCGTGAAGAGGGCGACGCTCGATCGCGTATAGGCGCGGGTCATGGCGGCCGCGAGCTTTTGCAGCGTATCGGCCGAGGCGCGGCGGCCGACGAAGCGTTCGGCGGCGCGCGCGACATTGGCCGGAACGCCTGCCCCGACAAAGCGGATCTCGCGGATCGTGACGTCGGGCCTCGCGCCGAGTTCGACCGACCCCGCCGCGCGCGCGGGCGCCTGCGGGTCGGGCAGCGTGTCGCGCCGATCATCGGTGGGGGCAAGGGGCGGGCGGCCGTCGAGCGGCGTGCCCGCGGGCTGCATGGCCGACGCCGCGGCGGGAAGGAGCAAGGCCCCCGTCCCGACCGCGACGCAGCCTTCGATGAAGCGAAGCACGCGCGCGCTCAGTCGGTGCCGCCTGCGGGGGGATGGCCGCCAAGCAGGCCGCCGACGGCGCCGGTGACGCCGGACACGAGCCCGCCGGTTCCATCGCCGTCCCCGGTCGCTCCGCCGGTGGCACCTCCAACGACCTGGCCAACCGTCCCGGTGACGCCGGAGACAAGGCCGCCGTTGCCGCCGCCGTCGCCCCCGGTGACGCCCGCGAGCGTCCCGGTGACGCCGGACACGACGCCGCCGACCGCACCGGTCGCGCCGGTACCGGACGACCCGAGACCGCCGAGCAGGCCGGTCCCGCTGCCGGGCTGGAGCGTCACGAGCTTGCCGTTCGAGCCCACGCCGACGGTGAGCAGCGATCCGGTCTCCTGTCCCGGCGACAGGATGCTGGCGCCGAGCAGCGGCGATGCGTCGGGCGATCCGATCGCCGTCGCCTTGCCGATCGTCGCGGTGATCAGTTCGCCGGGGGCGGCAGTCAGGCCGTCGACCAGATATTGATTGCCCTGACCCGTCTGGACCAGCGCGGCGCCGGTTTTCTTGACGACGCCGACGACCGTGCCGACGAGTTCGGTATCGCCCGGCAGGCGGCTGTCGACCGCACTTGCGAGTTGCAGGCCCTTGTCGGCGACGACATTGACGAGACTGCCCGATTTGACGAGCACGCCGCCGATCACGGGATTGATATTGTCGGGGTCGCCGGTGTTCGCGAGCAGGCCGGTGCCTGCAACGCCGCCAGGTCCGACGAGGCCGCCGGTTGCCAGCGCGCCGGCGTCGCCGAGCCCGAGCCCGCTGCCTGCGGGGCCGGCCGGGCCTGCGGGGCCTGCGGGGCCTTGCGCTCCGGGCGGGCCTTGTTCTCCCTGCGGCCCGGCGGCACCGGTCGGTCCCGCGGGTCCGACGCTGCCGACGCGATAGTGGCCCGACGATTCACAGGCGGCGAGCGCGAGGCAAGCCGGAATGAGAATGAGATGGGCCGGTCCGAAACAAAGACGGTTATGTGGCACGTTTCCTCTCCTTCATGCGTAGGTATTCCTACGTGGAAATGAATCGCGCCAATCGAGAAGGTTCCCGTTTTTTCAGGCGGTTAACTTTTACGATGATGTAAAGTTAACCATCTGTTCGGCTAAAATACCGCGTTTATCGTCCGTGATCTTTTTTATTCTTAACCATGTAGCTTACCGTTGAGCGAACGGCCCGCCAGCGGCCGGTTTTTCGACCTGTTCCGGGATGGTACAGGATTCGGCACAGGGTCAGGATCCCGGTCGTGCGTTGCGCCGCACTTGATTTGAAGCGCGCGCTCGCCTAGCGCGCGGCACGGATTTTGGAGACTTCAGACATGACCGATACGCCCCCCGACCGCCTGTCGACCAACCCGCGTTCGCCCCATTTCGACATGGAGGCGCTACAGCGCGGCATCGGCATCCGCTTCAAGGGCAAGGAGCGTACCGACGTCGAGGAATATTCGATCTCCGAAGGCTGGATTCGCGTCGCGGCGGGCAAGTCGAAGGACCGGTTCGGTCAGCCGATGACGATCAAGCTGTCGGGCGAGGTCGAGGCCTGGTTCGAAAGCGGCGAAGGCGAAAGCGACGACGCCGAAGCCTGACCCTAATTGCCGAGCGAGGCGGCGACGAGGCCAAGGCCGTTGCCGGGTTTCCAGTCGTTCCTGGTCCAGATCGGCTCGTCATAGCCGGGGCGCGGATTGTCGCCGCCGGCATTGGGGTAGATAAAGCCCTGAACCGGATTCACGCGGGTGCCGAGGTCGCCGATCGGGGCGTACCAGACGCGCACTTCGCTCCAGTCGCCGGCGTCGCTGACATCGACGACGCGGACATGGCGCTCGATCTGGCCGCGGCGACCGTTGATCGGCGACCAGTTGGCGTGGCTGATCAGGATTTCGCGGTCGCCGACGATCTTTTCGACGACGGCGACGTGGCCATAGGGCATGCCGCGGGTGCCGGCGAACGCCATCACCGCGCCCTTGCGCGGCTGTTGCCCGCGATCATAGTCCCCGGCGGCCTGAGCCCACCAGGTCCTGGCGTTGCCGTGGATCTGGATCCCCGATTCATCGCGGGCGAAGGGGACGCATTGCAGATAGCCGCGGGCGGAGGCCGGGGTGGCCGCGATCAGGCCGGTCAACATCAGCGCGGATGCGACGACGGCACCCAGAAAGCGGCGAACGGGCATGAATGCGACCCCCCATTTGGCTTGTCTTCAAGCGTTGGAGCCTGTTTGCCACGCTCGGCGAGCGCCGCCACAATCGCGCGACGAATCGCTGGATCGGCGCGGCAAGCTGCGGAACCTTTTGGTAACCCTTTCGTTTCGCCGCGCGAACCGTTCGGCTGGTCGCCGCGGCGATGCGAAAGCCCGTCGTCAGGCCGCGGCCGACGCCGATGATTCGGGGGCGCGGAACAGCACGAGCACGTCGCTCGACGGCATCGGGCGGCCGTAATAATAGCCCTGGATATTGCTGCATCCCAAGGTGCGGATCGTTTCGACCTCCAGCTCGGTTTCGGCGCCTTCGGCGGTGGTCGCCATGCCGAGGCTGTCGGCGAGGGCGACGACGGCGCGGATGATCGCGATCGATTCGGGAGTGCCCTTTGCGGCGCCCTGAACGAAGCTGCGGTCGACCTTGATCGTCGAGAATTGCGTCTTGCGCAGATAGCCGAGCGACGAATAGCCGGTGCCGAAATCGTCGAGACTGAGCCGGATGCCGAGCGCGATGAGCTGGTCGAGCAGTTGCGCCGCGCCGCCGCCGTCGCGCAGGAAGACGCTTTCGGTCACTTCGATTTCGAGCCGCTCCGGCGGGAGGCCGCTCTGGGCGAGCGCCGAGACGACGACCGACGCGAAATTGGGATCGGTGAGCTGTTCGGCCGAGACGTTGATCGCGACCTTCAGGTTCGACGGCCAGCGCATCGCCTCGGCACAGGCGGTGCGCAGCACCCATTCGCCGATCGGCGCGATCAGGCGGCTGTCCTCCGCAAGCGGGATGAACCGGCCGGGCGACACGTTGCCGAGTTTCTGGTTGGTCCAGCGGATCAGCGCCTCGAAGCCGTTGAGCGTCCCGTCCTCGGCCGAGACGACCGGCTGGTAATAGAGTTCGAACTCGCCGCGATCGAGGGCACCGCGCAGTTCCTGTTCCATCACCCGCCGCTCCTCGGCCTGCGCGTGGAGCGAGGCGACATAGGCGGCGACGACGTTGCCGCCCTTGTCCTTCGACTTGTAGAGCGCGAGGTCGGCATTGCGGGTCAGCGTTTCGACCGTCGCGCCGTCCTGGGGTCCCATCGCATAGCCGATGCTGGCGCCGACGAAGAGCTGGTGGTTGTCGACGACATAGGGGCGGCTGAGCGCCGCGATGATGCGATGCGCGAGATCCTCGGCGGCGTCCATCGACCCGACATTGTGGAGGACCACCGCGAATTCGTCGCCGCCCAGGCGGCCGCACGTCATCCCGCGTTCCATCATCGCCTTGAGTCGCGCCGCCACCTGCGCCAGCAGCTTGTCGCCGGTGGGGTGGCCGAGCGTGTCGTTCACCGCCTTGAAGCGGTCGAGGTCGATCATCATCAACGCACAGCGCGCCTTGGCTTCGGTCGCGTGGGCCAGCGCGCGGCCCAGGTCTTCGTGCAGGTGCAGGCGGTTGGGCAGGCCGGTCAGATTGTCGAAGCGCGCCATGCGGGCAATCTGTTCGGCCGATGCGCGCTGTTCGGTGACGTCCGACCCGACGCCGCGAAACCCCAGATATTTGCCCTGGTCGTCGAGCCGCGGCGACGCCGACAATTCCCACCAGCGCGGCTTGCCGCCGATCGTGACCGGGACGATCAGGTTCGAAAAGCTCTCGCGCCGCTTCATCCGTTCGGCGAGGTCGTGCAGGCTTTTCGGGAACAGGCCCGTTTCCCACGCGTCGCCCGACAGCGCCTGGAGCAAGGGCATCCCCTCGAGCGCGTCGGCCGGCGCCCCGAGCGCGTAGGCGAGGCGCGGCGACACGAGGACGAGCCGGCGGTTGTTGTCGGTCTGCCACAGCCAGTCGGCGGAAGTTTCCTCGAACTCGCGCAGCAGCAAGCTGACGGTTTCGCTTTTTTCGTGCAGGATTTCTTCGCCGCGGCGGAAGCGGACATAGGTCGCCGCGAAGCGGATCGCGAACACGCAGAGCAGCAGCCCGGCGACGAGCGCGACCGCCGCGAGCTGCGGTGCGCCGGCGAGCACCAGCGCCGCCGCCGCGGACAGGCTGACGGGCATGATGAACAGGGCGCAGGCCATCGGGACGCTGTGCGCGACGATCGTCAGCACCAGCATCATCAGCAGCGCGATCGTCCACATCGACAGGACATGATCGAGCCCGGGCGATTCGCCCTGCAACCAGAACAGCGGCGCCCACAGGAGGGCCGAATAGAGCGCGTGCCGGTTGCACAGGCGAAATTCCGGCGCGCCCGACGCCCTGGTTTCGCCGAGCGGCAGCCTGGCGAAGGCGCGGTTCGACCAGATGCCGAAGGCCAGTGCGATGGCGAGCCAGCTGCCGGCAAGGGCCAGCGGCAGCCGCGGTATCATGGTGAAGGCCGCGACGAACGCCATGCCGAGGCCCATCCACAGGCGCAACGACCCCTTGCCGCGAAGCGGTGCGAGCTGGAGCTGGCGGAGATCGCCGATGTCTTCCTTTGGCGACCCCAGCCCCAACAGGGTTCGCACGGAAATGTCATCGGCCGGTCGGTGGTCGGTCAGCAGGCTTGTCACGCCTGCCCGTCTAGCGCGTCGGGGTTACCCGAAGGTAACCATGCCCCTTCGTCCGCGACGAAATTCTGGCCCGCCGCGGGACGGGCGGAAGGAGGGGGGCGGACCTATCGGCGACGGAGGTTGCCCGCCCGCCGTCCCTAAGCCGCGATTGCGAAGGGCTGGATCTCGCCCGCCAGATATTGCGCGCGGGCCTTCGACCGGCTGAGCTTGCCCGAGCTGGTGCGCGGCAGGGTGCGCGGCGGGATCAGCTCGACGAGGCAGTTCATGCCGGTGATCGCGCGCACCCGGTCGCGGATCGCCTCGCGCAGCGCGGCGCGCTCGCTATCGTCGCTGGTGCGGCACTGGACGAGCACCGCCGGCGTTTCCTCTCCGCCCGGCGCGGTGATCGCGAAGGCGGCGATGTCGCCCGACTTGAAGCCGGGGAGCTGCTCGACCGCCCATTCGATATCCTGCGGCCAGTGGTTCTTGCCGTTGATGATGATCATGTCCTTGGCGCGGCCGACGATATAGACATAGCCGCCCGACATATAGCCCATGTCGCCGGTGTCGAGCCAGCCGCCCGCCATGCACGCCGCGGTCGCTTCGGGGTCGCGGTAGTATCCGGTCATCAGCGACGGGCCGGTGCACCAGACCTTGCCGACGGTCTGGTCGGGCAGGACGTCGCCGTTTTCGTCGCGGATCTCGACGGTCATGTCCTTGACCGGACGGCCGCAGTTGACGATCGCGCGATAGCGGGTCGGGCGGTCGGCATCGCCCGCGGCCCCCGACAGCTCGGTTTCCTCGACCAGTTCGACCACGATGCCTTCGCCCGGCGGCATGATGCTGACCGCAAGCGTCGCTTCGGCGAGGCCGTAGCTCGGCAGGAAAGCGCTGGCCTGGAACCCGGCATCGGCAAAGGCGTCGACGAAGCTCTGCATCACGTCGGGGCGGATCATGTCGGCGCCATTGCCCGCGACGCGCCAGCGCGACAGGTCGAACCGCTCGGCGACCGCGGTCTGGCTCGAGATGCGGCGGGCGCAGATGTCGTAGCCGAAGGTCGGCGAATAGCTGAGCGTGGTGCCCTGGTTGCGGCTGATCAGGTCGAGCCACGCGAGCGGACGCCGCGCGAAATCCTCTGTCTTGAGGTAATCGACCGACACCTGGTTCGCGACCGGCGAGAGCAGGCAGCCGACGAGCCCCATGTCATGGTACCAGGGCAGCCACGACACGCAGCGGTCGCTGTCGCGCAGTTCCATGCCGTGCGCATGCGCCGAGAGATTGTTGAGCAGAGCGGCATGGGTGACGGCGACCCCGTGCGGGAAGCGCGTCGAGCCGCTGCTGTATTGCAGATAGCAGGTTTCGTCCGATTGCTGGACCGGCAACTCGGCGACCGGGGCCGCGCGGTTCGCGAACGCGCTCCAGTCGACGGGCGTCACGCCCTTCGCTTCGGCCGCCTCGCTGGCCATCGCAACGATTTCGGGCGGGAAGAAGAGCATGACCGGGTCGCAGCTTTCAAGCTGGACGCTGAGCTGGCCGACATAGGATTCGCGCCCGCCGAAGCTGGTCGGCAGCGGCAACGGCACCGGCCAGGCGCCGGCGTAGATCGTTCCGAAGAACAATGCGGCGAATTCGGGCCCGGTTTCGGCCACCAGCGCGATGCGTTCGCCCGGCGCCACGCCCGCGGCGATCAGCCGGTAGGCGGCGACGAGCGCGTCGGCCTGGAGCTCCGCATAGCTGTAGGCGCGCACCAGACGTCCGCGCGGATCATGGAAATTGAGCCCGCGACTGCCCTGTGCGGCATATTCGAGGGCTTCGCCGACGGTGGCGAAATCCGAAAAGCGGCGCGGCTGCGCGCATTCGGTGGGCGTGGGGACGAGTTCGTCCGGTGCGACGTTGTTTTTTTCGGTCATAAGGGGTGCTTGGTCCCGTGAAACAGGCCGCGCGGCAACAAGCATGTCATCTTTACGGGTCATGATGGCGCTGCGCGATCCCTTGCCAGTTGGAACAAATCGCCCTTTTTCGGGCTCTTCTGCCCGATATGGCGGCGCTGGTCGTTCTCAATCGGGCCCGACTGTGGCACAAACATGGCACATGTCCAATCGTCGCCCTCGATCCATCCGGTCCCCGAAGCCGCTCGACGCGGTGCGGCTTGGCGATCTCGCGCTGGCCTACGTCGCGCGATTCGCGACGAGCCGGGCCAAGCTGATGCGGTATCTGACGCGGAAAATCCGCGAATCCGAATGGGTTGGCGATGACGACCCCATGACGTCGTGCGAGGCGGCGGCCGCCAGGATGGAGCGGCTGGGTTTCGTCGACGACCGCCAATATGCGGCGATGCGCGGGGCCGCGATGACGCGGCGGGGGCTCGGCGCCCGGCGGGTCCGGGCGCAATTGCGGGTGGACGGGATCGCCGAGGACGATGCGGGCGACGCGATGGACAACGCCGCCCTGGCGGCAGCGCATTCGGCGCTCGGTTTTGCGCGGCGCCGGCGGCTGGGACCCTACGCCGCTGCGGTGGTCGCCGACCCCGCGACGCGCGAAAAGCAGGTCGCGGCCTTCGTGCGCGCGGGACACGCGCCGAGGCTCGCGCGGCGGATTCTGGCCATCGCGCCGGGCGACGAGGATGCGCTCGCGGCGCTGGACGCCGAGATGGGGGGCGATTAGGACCTCGGGCAGCATGTGTCCCGGCTTTTGCGGGAGCACGCCCAGGCTTTTATTCGAGGGATCGATCATGCGCGCCCTGTTCACCGCTTTGGCCCTGTCGCTGGCGATGCCGCTTGCCGCCTGTTCGGGCGGCGCGGATGCCGCCGCCGACAGCGCGCCGACCATCCCGCTGACCATCGCCGCCGCCGACGGGACGGTGCATCGTTTTGCCGTCGAGGTCGCGCGCAGCGAGGAAGAACAGCGCAAGGGCCTGATGTTCCGGACCGAGCTGCCTGCGGGAACGGGGATGCTCTTTCCCTTTCCCAAACCGAGAATCGCGAGTTTCTGGATGAAGGACACGCTGATCCCGCTCGACATGATCTTCATTCGCAGCGACGGCAGCATCGACCGCATCGCCGAAAACATGCTTCCCGAAACGCTCGAACCCGTGGTGAGCGGGGGCGAGGTCGCGGCGGTGCTCGAGGTTGCCGGGGGGACGGCGGCGGATATGGGTCTCGACGAAGATGCGAAGGTGACGTGGACGAACGGGGAGCGTTGAGGCACGCCTCTTTAACCGAATATGCTTTCACGGGGACACGCGAGCCCTCACGGGCGCTTCATTCGAAGACCCTGTCGCCGTTTCCCGCTTGCGAAGCGCGGCGCCTTGCGGGTAAACGCGGCGGCCATGAGCATCCTCGGCAAGATTTTCACCTGGTGGGACGGCGCGACCGTCGGAACGCTGCTCAGCAGCTGGAAGAATGGCGAACAGGTCGGCGAAGACGGTCTGGGCAATCGCTATTTCCGTTCGCGCGACGGCAAGCGCCGCTGGGTGCTGTACAAGGGGTCGAACGATGCGAGCCGCGTCCCGCCCGAATGGCACGGCTGGCTGCACGGCACCTTCGACGAACTGCCGTCTGATGTGCTGCCCGCACCGCGCCCCTGGCTGGCCGAGCCGACGCCGAACCTGACCGGCAGCCTGGGCGCCTATCGCCCGGCGGGTGCGCTCGAGCGCGGCGGCCACCGCGCGGCGGCAACCGGCGATTACGAGGCCTGGCGGCCCGGCGCCGAGTGAGCGGCGTCATGCCGCGCTCGCCGGCTCCGATGCTTGCCGCGCTGTTGGTCGCGACATTGCTCGGCGGCTGCGACCGGGCGATCCCGACCAAGGGCAATGGGTCGAAATCGGTCGCGATCGAGCGAACCGACGATGTTCCCAAGGAAGTCGGCGGCGTCGAAGGGGCGACCCCGATGGCCGAGCGCGTCGCGGTGCTGGGCCTGCTGAACAAACGCAACGGGATCGTTCGCGAGCTTGAAATGAAGCCGGGCGAAGTCGCGCGGGTCGGCCGCGCCATCGTTCGCCTGCGCGCGTGCGAACAGACCGCGCCGTGGGAGGACCCGCCCGAGACCGGTGCGTTCGTCCAGCTGAGCGTGCAGGATCAGCGCGACGACAAATGGTATCGCGTCTTTTCGGGCTGGGTGTTCAAGGAACGTCCCGACCGCAATGTGATCGAGCATCCGATCTACGACGTGTTCGTCAAAAGCTGTGCGATGACATATCCGGGCGGCGAGCCGGTTGCGCCGTCGAGGCCTGCGGCGCCCAAGGCGTCGAGCGCGCCCCAATCGCCGGCGACGAACGGCGGCGAGGGGAGTTCGGAAGCCGCGACCCCGGCGCCCGCGCCTTCGGTGGCGCCCAAGGCGCCGCCGTCGGCGGACGACAGCACCGAATAGAGCCGCGCGAGATAGTCGCCCTGCGGGATTTCGATGGCGCCGAGGCTGGCGAGGTGCGGCGTGAGGAACTGGCAGTCGAGCAATCGCCATCCGCCGGCGATCAGGCGCGCGACGAGATGGGCGAGCGCGACCTTCGAGGCGTCGCGCACGCGGCTGACCATCGATTCGCCGAAGAAGGCGCGGCCGAGCGAAACGCCATAGAGCCCGCCCACGAGCTCGTCGCCCTGCCAGACTTCGACGCTGTGGGCGTGACCGAGCTGAAACAGGCGTTCATAGCTGGTCTTGATCACCGGGTTGATCCACGTCGTCGGCCGGTCGTCGGCCGGCTCGGCGCACAGCGCCATCATCGCGCGAAAGGCGGCATCGGTGGTGACGCGGAACCGGTCCGAGACGATCGCCTTTTTCAGGCTGCGCGACAGGTGGAATCCGTCCAGGGGCAGGATCGCGCGCAGCCGCGGCTCGACCCAATGCACCGACGGGTCGTCTGCCCCGTCGGCCATCGGAAAAAGACCCTGCGCATAGGCGCTGAGCAGCAGCGCGGGATCGATGGGCTCTATATGTTTCAGGACGCCGGCTTCACGAATTTCAGCGTCATGCGGTCCGATTCGCCGATCGCCTGATATGTGTCCTTGTCGACGTCCTTGTTCGTTAGCGTCGGCGGCAAGGTCCACACGCCCTTTTCATAATCGTGCGTATCCTTTGGGTTCGCGTTGACGTCGCTCTCGCCAGCGAGCTTGAAGCCCGCGGCCTCGGCGAAGCCGACGATCGACGAGCGCTTCATGTAGCCGCTCTTTTCCTCGAGCGCCGAATCCATATCCTCGGGCAGGCGGTGGTCGACCACGCCCAGCACGCCGCCGGGCTTCAGCATCGCATAGATCTGCCGGAACGCGTCGGCGGTCTTGTCGGTGCCGCCGAAGCGCCAGTTGTGGACGTTGCGAAAGGTCAGGACGACATCGGCGCTGCCGTCGGGGACTTTCGGTCCGGCGCCCGTGTGGGGAAATTCGGCGAGCCCGATGTCCTTGTAGACCGGATGATTGCCCGTCGTTTCGGCCCCCTGCCACTTGCGGATCGTGTTCAGTCCGCGCTCCCACGGCGCTGCGGCATAGAGCGTGCCGCCGCCCTGTTGCACGAGCGGAGCGAGGATTTCTGTATACCAGCCGCCGCCGGGCCATAGTTCGACCACCGTATCGCCGGGCTCCACCCCGAAGAAGGCGAGCGTTTCGGCGGGGTGGCGATACGGGTCGCGCGCCCGGTTCGCCGGCGTGCGGCTCGGCGCGGCGACCGCGGCGGCGATCGCATCGCCGGCGGTGGCGGCGGATTCACTGGCGGTGGCGCGCTCGGACGAAGCGCTGCACGCGGCGAGCGCGATCAGCGCGGCACTTGCAACGGGAAGGAAAGGACGCATATCGGGGCACCTCGCGGGCTGGGGGGA
The DNA here is from genome assembly GCF_059693785.1 of Sphingopyxis sp. CR5. NCBI lineage: Bacteria > Pseudomonadati > Pseudomonadota > Alphaproteobacteria > Sphingomonadales > Sphingopyxidaceae > Sphingopyxis > Sphingopyxis sp. CR5. The sequence goes on from NZ_JCATIE010000001.1 coordinate 18,269, forward strand.
TGGTCCGCCATAGTGCGAAGGGAAAGGTCGCGATGCAAGTGTCCATGCTGTCGGTGAGCATCGCCGCGGCCGCGCTGTTCGGCCTAGCCGAGATTGCCGACTGGCGCCGCCGCAACCGCCGCGACGTCGACGATGTCGGCTTCATGCCGTGGCGTGCGATCGCGATGCTCTCGGTCGCGGTCGCGCTGCTCAGCGCGGCGGTGTGGCTGCATCAGCGATAGGCGACGGCTTGTCTTAGAGGCACGCCTCGAGGAAGGGTTGGTCGAAGCCGAACTGGCGCGCCTTTTCCAGCGTGTAGGGACGCAGGCCCATCGCGCGATATTCGCCGACGATCTTGCCGTCCTTGTCCTCGTCGAGATATTCGAACTTGAACAGTTCCTGGGTGACGATCACGTCGCCCTCCATCCCGATCACCTCGGTGACGTTGGTGACGCGGCGTGAGCCGTCGCGCAGGCGCTTGATCTGGACGATCAGATCGACCGAATCGGCGATCTGTTTCGAGATCGCTTCCTTCGGGATCTTGATGTCGCCCATCAGCACCATGTTTTCCATACGGCCGAGGCATTCGCGCGGGCTGTTCGAGTGAAGCGTACACATCGATCCGTCGTGGCCGGTGTTCATCGCCGCGAGCAGGTCGAAACATTCGCTGCCGCGAACCTCGCCCATGATGATGCGGTCGGGGCGCATACGCAGCGCGTTCTTGACGAGGTCGCCCATGTGGATCGCGCCATTGCCTTCGAGGTTGGCGGGGCGCGTTTCGAGGGGCAGCCAGTGCGGCTGTTGCAGACGAAGCTCGGCGGCATCCTCGATCGTCAGCACGCGTTCGCCGGGGTCGATCATCTTCGACAAGGCGTTGAGCATCGTCGTCTTGCCCGAGCCCGTACCGCCCGAGATGACGATGTTGAAGCGGCTCGCGCCCGCGATCTTCAGCGCGGTACACATCTTCTGGCTCATCGCGCCCCATTGGCAGAGCATATCGAGCGTGATCGGCTTGGCCGAGAATTTACGAATCGAGATCGCGGTGCCGCGCAAGCTGAGCGGCGGGACGATCACGTTGACGCGGCTGCCGTCCTTCAGGCGGGCGTCGGCGAGCGGGGTGGTCTGGTCGACGCGGCGGCCGACCTGGTTGCAGATGCGCTGGGCGATCTGGAACAGATGCTGTTCGTCGCGAAACTGGATCGGCGCGACGACGAGCTGGCCCTTGCGTTCGACATAGGTCTGGTAGGGGCCGTTGACCATGATGTCGGAGATGTCGGGATCGGCGAGCAACTCCTCGAGCGGGCCGAAGCCGAGCAGTTCGTCGACGAGCACTTTTTCGAGCGCGAATTGCTCGCGGCGGTTGAGCGTGATGCGCAGCTCGGCGAGCACCTCGAGGATGATCGGGCGGAATTCCTCGGTCAGCTCGTCCTTCGACAGCGTCGCCGCGGCTTCGGGATCGACGCGTTCGAGCAGGCGCGGGAGCACCTGTTCCTTGATCTTGTGAACGCTCGCTTCGAATCCCTGCGCCTTTTCGGGCTCCATCGCCTCGGCCGACGAGCGCGCGTTGAGCCGGTCCATCGCCTCCATTTCGGGGGCATCGGCCGACGGCGGCGCCTCGCTGGGCGGCGGCGCGGTATCGATCGCGGGGAACTGGCTTCCGCCGGCGCTGCCGGCGCCACCCTGCATCGGCTTCGCCACGCCAAAGGCGGGGCGGCCTGCGGTTCCGGGACGGCGTCCGAATGCACTCATCGCTTCATCCTGCTTCGAATCGGTCTGTCGCAGGGGCTATCGCGGCTTTCACCGGCAAACCCCCATCAAGCAGGGTGAATAAAAGGGAAACTTTGATAATCTCCTAATGCCGCGATCGGGGAGCGGCGAGCGGCCCGGGGGGCGGGCACGAAAAAGGGGGCCGAAGCCCCCTCCTGCCCGCATGGCGCTTGCGCGCGGTCAGCCGGCGATATGTTCGGCGAGCACGGTCAGGCCCGCCTCGTTCACTTCGGCGAAGCCGCCTTCGAGCTCGATCGTCTCGGGCTCGCCGCCCTGACGGTCGTAGATCGTCAGTGGGCCGTTGCGCAACGTCGCCATGAAGGGCGCGTGTCCCTCGAGCACCGAGAAGTCGCCTTCGCTGCCCGGCACGGTGACCATATAGACGTCGCTCGACCGCTCGAGGCGGGCGGGGGTTACGAGTTCGAACTTCAGAGCCATTGATTCAATCCTTAACGCCCCTCCCCTTCAGGGGAGGGGCTTAGGCAAACTTACGCGTCTTCGGCCAGCTTTGCCGCCTTGGCGACGGCTTCGTCGATGCCGCCGACCATGTAGAAGGCCGCTTCGGGAAGATGGTCATATTCGCCGTCGACCACCGCCTTGAACGATTTGATCGTGTCTTCGATCTGCACGAACTTGCCGGGGATGTTGGTGAACACCTCCGCGACGTGGAACGGCTGCGACAGGAAGCGCTGGATCTTGCGGGCGCGGGCGACGGTCAGCTTGTCCTCTTCCGACAGCTCGTCCATGCCCAGGATCGCGATGATGTCCTGAAGCGACTTGTACTTCTGAAGCGTTTCCTGGACGCGGCGCGCGGTGTCGTAATGTTCCTGGCCCACGATGCGCGGTTCGAGCATGCGGCTGGTCGAATCGAGCGGGTCGACCGCCGGATAGATGCCGAGCTCCGAAATCGCGCGGTTGAGGTTGGTCGTCGCGTCCAGGTGGGCGAAAGAGGTCGCCGGGGCCGGGTCGGTCAGGTCGTCCGCGGGGACGTAGATCGCCTGCACCGAGGTGATCGAGCCCTTGGTGGTCGAGGTGATACGCTCCTGAAGCGCGCCCATGTCGGTCGACAGCGTCGGCTGATAGCCCACCGCCGACGGGATGCGGCCGAGCAGCGCCGACACTTCCGAGCCCGCCTGGGTGAAGCGGAAGATGTTGTCGACGAAGAAGAGCACGTCCTGCCCCTCCTGGTCGCGGAAATATTCGGCCATCGTCAGGCCCGACAGCGCGACGCGGGCACGCGCGCCCGGGGGCTCGTTCATCTGGCCGAACACCAGCGCCACCTTCGACCCGTCGGGGGTCGGGTTGCCGTCGGCGTCCTTGGCGATGACGCCGGCGTCGAGGAATTCGTGGTAGAGGTCGTTGCCTTCGCGGGTGCGTTCGCCGACGCCGGCGAACACGCTGACGCCGCCGTGGCCCTTCGCGATGTTGTTGATCAGTTCTTGGATCAGCACGGTCTTGCCGACGCCGGCGCCGCCGAACAGGCCGATCTTGCCGCCCTTCGCATAGGGTGCGAGCAGGTCGATGACCTTGATGCCGGTGACGAGGATCGCGGCCTCGGTCGACTGGTCGATGAATTCGGGGGCCTCGGCATGGATCGGCGCGGTCATGTCGCTGCCGATGCTGCCGCGCTCGTCGATCGGGTCGCCGACGACGTTCATGATGCGGCCGAGCGTCTTCGGACCGACGGGGACCGAGATCTGCGCACCGGTGTCGACGACCGGCTGGCCGCGGGTCAGGCCGTCGGTCGCGTCCATCGCGATGGTGCGAACCGTGTTCTCGCCGAGATGCTGGGCGACCTCGAGGACGAGGCGATTGCCGCCATTGTCGGTCTCGAGCGCGTTGAGGATCGCGGGAAGCTCGCCGTCGAACTGGACGTCGACGACCGCGCCGATGACCTGTGCGATGCGGCCGGCACCGGAGACGGTGGTCGTCGCCGCCTTGGTCGCGGTGGCCTTCTTGGGGGCCGCCGGCTTCTTCGGAGCGGCCTTCTTGGCGGGAGCCTTCTTTTCAGGGGCAGGTGCGGTTGCCATGATCTTCTTCCTCGGGTTGAATCGGTTAGAGCGCTTCGGCGCCAGCTTCTTCGTGGTGCTACAGCGCTTCCGCGCCAGCGATAATTTCGATGAGTTCGGTCGTGATCGCGGCCTGACGCGTGCGGTTGTAGACGATCGTCAGCTTGTTGATCAGCTCGCCCGCGTTGCGCGTCGCATTGTCCATTGCGGTCATCGATGCGCCCTGTTCCGACGCGGCGTTTTCGAGCAGGCCCTTGAACACCTGGATCGCGACGTTGCGCGGCAAGAGGTCGGCAAGGATCGCTTCCTCGTCGGGTTCATATTCGACCGCCGCGCCGCTCGAAGCCGGGGCCTCTTCGGGCGCGGGGACGGGGATCAGCTGCTGCCCGGTCGCTTCCTGGACGAGCGCCGAGCGGAACTTCGAATAGAAGAGATGCGCGACGTCGAACGCGCCGGCCTCGTAAAGCTCCATCACCTTCGCCGCGATTTCGTGCGCCTGGTCGAAGCCGATATCGCGGATGCCGGTGGTGTCGTAATTCTCGTTCGTCTGGCCGGGGAACAGCCGGTTGATCACCGGGCGCCCCTTGCGGCCGACGAGGAAGAAAATGACCTTCTTGCCCTGGCGTTCGAGTTCGACCGCCTTGTCGCGCGCCGCCTTGACGATGTTCGAGTTGAACGCGCCGGCGAGGCCGCGGTCGCTGTTGAGAACGAGCAGCAGGTGCGTGTCGCTCTTGCCGGTGCCCGAAAGCAGCGCGGGCGCGCTGTCGGCGGCGCCGACCTTCGAGGCAAGGCTCGCGACGACGCGTTCGAGCCGCTCGGCATAAGGACGCGCGGCTTCGGCGGCCGCTTGTGCTTTACGCAGCTTCGCGGCGGCGACCATCTTCTTGGCCTTGGTGATCTTCTGGGTCGATTTGACCGAGTTGATCCGCCCTTTGAGTTCCTTCAGACTGGCCATCAAGCCTCTCTCTGTGTGTCCCCGCGAAGGCGGGGACCCATGGACCCCCGCCTCCGCGGGGGTACACGGCTATGGATTACGCGAAAATCTTGGCGAAAGCGTCGAGCGCGGCGACCAGGCCCTTCTTGGCGTCGTCGCCAAGATCCTTGGTCTCGCGGATCGTCTTCAGCACGTCGGCGTGGTCGCTGCGCAGATAGGCGAGCATCGCCTGTTCGTAGCGCGTGACGTCGCCGACCGCGACGCTGTCGAGATAGCCGTTGGTGCCGGCAAAGATCGACGCGGTCTGTTCTTCGAACGGCATCGGCTGGAACTGCGCCTGCTTCAGGAGCTGCGTCAGGCGCGCGCCGCGGTTCAAGAGCTTTTGCGTCGCGGCGTCGAGGTCCGAGCCGAACTGCGCAAAGGCCTCCATCTCGCGATACTGCGCGAGTTCGAGCTTGATCGAACCCGACACCTTCTTCATCGCCTTGGTCTGCGCGGCCGAGCCGACGCGGCTGACCGAGAGGCCGACGTTGATCGCGGGGCGGATGCCCTGGTAGAAGAGGTTGGTTTCGAGGAAGATCTGGCCGTCGGTGATCGAAATCACGTTGGTCGGAATATAGGCCGACACGTCGCCCGCCTGCGTTTCGATGATCGGCAGCGCGGTGAGCGAGCCCGAGCCGTTGTCGGCGTTCATCTTCGCCGCGCGCTCAAGCAGGCGGCTGTGCAGGTAGAAGACGTCGCCGGGATAGGCTTCGCGGCCCGGCGGGCGGCGGAGCAGCAGCGACATCTGGCGATAGGCGACCGCCTGCTTCGACAGATCGTCGTAAACGATGACCGCGTGCATGCCGTTGTCGCGGAAAAATTCGCCCATCGTCACGCCGGCGTAGGGCGCGAGATACTGAAGCGGCGCGGGCTCCGACGCGGTCGCGGCGACGACGATCGAATATTCCATCGCGCCATTTTCTTCGAGCTGGCGGACGATCTGCGCGACGGTCGAGCGCTTCTGGCCGACGGCGACATAGATGCAATAGAGCTTCTTCGATTCGTCGTCGCCCGCGTTGACGGTCTTCTGGTTGATGAAGGTGTCGATCGCGACGGCGGTCTTGCCGGTCTGGCGGTCGCCGATGATCAGCTCGCGCTGGCCGCGGCCGACCGGGACGAGGGCGTCGAGCGCCTTGAGGCCGGTCTGGACGGGTTCGTGGACCGAGGTGCGCGGGATGATGCCCGGCGCCTTCACCTCGACGCGCATGCGCTTGTCGGCCTTGATCGGTCCCTTGCCGTCGATCGGATTGCCGAGGCCGTCGACGACGCGGCCGAGCAGGCCCTTGCCGACGGGGACGTCGACGATCGTGCCGGTGCGCTTGACGGTGTCGCCTTCCTTGATCTCGGCGTCGGAGCCGAAGATCACGATGCCGACATTGTCGGCCTCTAGGTTGAGCGCCATGCCCTTCACGCCATTGGCGAATTCGACCATTTCACCGGCCTGGACATTGTCGAGGCCGTGGACGCGGGCGATGCCGTCACCGACCGAGAGGACGGTGCCGATTTCGCTGACCGTGGCGTCGGTCCCGAAATTGGCGATCTGGTCCTTGATGACCTTGCTGATTTCAGCGGCGCGGATTTCCATTATTCAGCCTTTCATCGGGGCATTTGGCGTGCGGGCTTTCAGCCCTTCATCGCCTGGGCGAAACTGTTGAGACGGGTACGGATGCTGCCGTCGATCAGCTGGCTGCCCAGCTGGACGACGAGGCCGCCGAGGATGGCGGGATCGAGATGCGCCTGAATCTGGACGTCGCGGCCGAAGCGCGTCTTCAGATTGGCGGCAAGCTCCTTGAGCTGCGCGGCGCTCAGCGGGTGCGCGCTCGTCACCTTCGCGGTCACTTCGCCGCGATGCGCCGCGACGATCGCGTCATAGGCATCGATCATCGCGGGCAGGTCGGCGAGGCGGCGGTTTTCCGCAAGGACGCCGAGGAACTTCGCGGTCAGCGTATCGAGCTTCATCGCCTTCGCCACCGCCTCGATCGCCTTTTCGGCGTCGGTGCGGCTGATGACCGGGCTTTGAGTCAGCGTCTTGAGATCGGCCGATTCGGCCAGCCCCGCGCGCAGCGCCGACAGGCTCTTCGCGACCGCGTCGATCTGATTCGATTCGCGGGCGAGGTCGAACAGCGCGACCGCATAGCGGCCCGCGAGGCCCGCCGTGATGTTGCCCTGAATGCCGCCGGAATTCTCCACGCGCGAAAGTCCTTCTCTTCGATCCCTGGGGGGGATGGCTGCGCGGATTTTTCCGGTCTCCGAAGACACCCCCGCTGCAAAGTCGGGGCGCGCGTAGCAACGATTTTGCAGCAATGCAAGGCGGGGGAAGGGACTCGCGGCACGCCTTTCCTCAACCCGTTCGCCCCAAGGCCCGACCCGGGGTTGTCGAAGCGCCGTTCTTTCTTCAAAACCACGGCGAGACAGGACGGGACTTCGACAAGCTCGGTCCAAAGGGTAAAGAGGAATCGGGCATGGGCGAGATGATCCGGATGACGATGGACGATGGCGCCGAAATCGCGGTCTATCATGCGATGCCGGAGGGCGAGCGGCGCGGCGGGCTGGTGCTGGTGCAGGAGATTTTCGGGGTCACCGACCATATCCGCGAGCTGTGCGACGAGTACGCCGCCGACGGCTATGACGTGCTGTCCCCCGCGCTGTTCGATCGCGAGCATCCGGGGTTCGAGAGCGACTATTCGGGGCCGCAGTTCGAGCGCGCGGTCGAGCTGGCGCGCGCGCTTCATCCGTTCGAGCAGAGCCTGAAGGATGCGCAGACGTGCATCGACGCGCTCAAAGGAAAGGGACCGGTCTTCATCACCGGCTATTGCTACGGCGGGTCGGTCGCGTGGCGGATGGCGCAGATCAGCCCCGATCTCGCCGCGGCGTCCGCCTATTACGGCAGTCTCGTCCCGACGACATTCAGGGACGAGGCGCCGCAATGCGCGGCGATCGCCCATTTCGGCCGCTTCGACGCGGGTATCCCGATGGACGGCGTCGAGGCGCTGATCGCGAAGGCGCACCCGACCGCGCAGATTTTCGTCTATGAGGCGGGGCACGGCTTCAACAGCGACCGCCGCAAGGATTATCACGAAGCGAGCGCCGAGCTTGCCAAAGAGCGGACGCTGATGCTGTTCGAGGCGTGCGGGGGATAGGCCGCCGCCCAAGGCCCCCCTAGTCGGTCGCGGCTTCGGCTTTCCTGGCCGCCGCGCCCGCGACTCGCTGGCAATGATAGACGAGCCGTTCGTTGGGGCTTGGCGGCAGTACCGCCTTGACCGCGTCCTGCTGCGCGGTGAAGGTCGCGAGCGCATCGGCGTCGGCGGTGCAGCCCTTGATGTCCGACGCGGAGCGGATCTTGCGCGCGGTCGCCATCGTCTCCGCATCGAGCAGATAGCGTTCGACGCGATAGTCGCGCGTTTCGGGATCGATCGAGGCGATCGTCACCGTGGCTTCCTCGTTCGGGACGAGCACCCGCTGCCAGCGGCCGTCGGCGCCCTGCGTATATTGGGTCCGGTCGTTGACACAGCCACCCTTGGCGAAATCGACCGGCACGTCGTCGGCCGACGAAACGGTGATGCGGCTGCGGTCGGGATCGATGGTGCACAGGAAATCGCCCGCGGCGGCGACCGGCGCGGGCGGTCCCGCATCGGGGGACGGCGCGGCGGCGTCCGCGAGGTCGGACAGGTCGGCGTGCGCGTCGGGACGGGTCAGGAACAGGATCGCGGCGACCAGGACCAGCGCCGCGCCGCCGCCGCCCGCGATCTTCGCATTGCGCAGCTTTTGCTGATTGTAGAACATCAGTCCCGCTCCGGCCCCGAGCGCGCCGAGCACCAGCAATATTCCGGCGATCGCGATGCGATTTTCGCGCGCCGACAGCGCGGCATCGTTCGCCTGCTGAAGTTTCCTCTCGCGTTCGAGGGCGGCCTTTGCTTCCTTTTCCGCCGCCGCCTGCGCCTCTGCGCGCGCTTCGGCATCGGTCGCGGCGCGATCACGCGCGGCGGCCTCGGCCATCGTCAGGCAGGGGGTGCCGACGCTGCGATACTCCTGCCGCGCGTCGCCCAGAAAGCGGCCGACCTCGGGAACCGAAATCGCGAAGGCGAAAGGCGAATCGCCGTCGTCGGCGCGGGTGATCGCAGTGTTGATCCCCACCACGCGGCCGCACTGATCGACGAGCGGGCCGCCCGAATTGCCGCGCGAAATCTTGGCGGTGTGGACGAGCATCGCGACGCCGTCGACCGACTGGCGGTTCGACATATTGCCCTCGCTGCGTACGGGCGTGCGCGGGGTGATGTAATCGGCGGCGCTGCGCGCCGTCGCGAGATCGACATTGCCCGGATACCCCAGCGCGGTGACGTCCGCGCCCGATTCGAGCGGACCGGTATAGACGGCGGCGGCGGGCACCCGGCCCTCCGTCATCTCGACCAGCGCGAGGTCGCGGTTGGTGTCGATCGCGATCAGCTTGCCGGCATAGCTCTTCTGCCCCTCCGACGGGACGATGCCGAGCGCGACATTCTGGGGATATTTTGCCGCCGATTCGACGACATGGGCATTGGTCAGGATGCGCGTCGGGGTGATCGCGATGCCGCTGCCGTGCCCGAAACCGACGACCTCGCCATCGACCATCGCGACGGTGACGACGCGAACGACGCTGCGCGACACCGCGCTGATGTCGTCGGCGGCGTGGGCCGGCGCGGCGACGGAAAGGCTGGCGAGGACAAGGGCGAGCAGCGCGAACAGGCGGGTCATGGGCACGCAACTTAGAGGCACGCGCTTTGAACGCAAGCATCGGGACGCGCGTGACGGTGCGGCGTGACAGAGGGGGCGCAGACGAACGACCGAAAGGATGGTTTGATGACTTACGCGATCACCGGGCTCGACCCCGAACCCTTTGCGCCGCTGTTTGCGTTGAGCGACGCCGAACTGGCGGCGCGGGGGGCGCGGCGCGTCGTCGCCGATGCCGACCGCGGCTTTCCGTGCCGTATCAGCCTGGACGATGCGCGCGCCGGCGAGGAACTGATCCTGCTCCACCACGTCAGCCACGACGTCGCCACGCCGTATCGCAGCGCCTATGCCATCTATGTGCGGCAGGGCGTGGCGGCGGGGACTTGGCGCGACGCGGTGCCGCCGGTATTCGAAGGGCGCCCGCTTGCGCTGCGCGCCTTTGGCGCCGACGGCATGTTGCGCACCGCGAAGCTCGCTGCGCCGGGCGAGGCCGACGGTGCGATCCGCGACCTGTTCGCCGACACGGAGATTGCCTATATCGACGCGCATAATGCGGCCTATGGCTGCTTTGCGGCGCGGGTCGAAAGGGACGCGGCATGAGCTTCGAGACGATGACCGACGACGATCGCTGGGCGGTGATGCGACGGCGCGACAAGGCGTATGACGGGCGTTTCATCGTCGGGGTGCTGACCACCGGCATCTATTGCCGCCCGAGCTGTGCGGCGCGCCAGCCGCTGCGCGCGAACGTCCGCTTCTTTCGCGACGGCGACGCCGCGCGCGCCGCGAGCCTCCGGCCGTGCAAACGCTGCCTTCCCGACGATGTCGGCCGCGACGAGGCGGCGGTGCTTGCGGCGATCCGGGCGATCCAGACGAGTGAGGAGCCGCTCGCCCTCGCCGACCTTGCGGCGCGCACCGGCTATTCGGCGACGCATTTCCAGCGCGTCTTTACCCGCCACACCGGCCTGTCGCCGGCCGCCTATGCCCGCGCGCTGCGCGAGGAGCGCGCGCGCGAGGCGTTGAGCGAGAGCGGGCGGGTGACCGATGCGATCTATGACGCGGGCTTTTCGGGGCCGTCGCGCTTTTACGAAACGATGGAGGGACGGATGGGCATGACGGCTTCGGCGTGGGCCAATGGTGGCAGGGGCGCGACGATCCACTGGGCGGTCGTGCCGACGAGTCTGGGCGACATGCTGGTTGCGGCCACCGAGAAGGGCGTGTGCCGCCTTTCCTTCGCCGAAGGGCGCGAGGCGCTGGAGGATCGCTTTCCGGCGGCGGAGCTGGTCGAGGGTGGCGCCGAGTTTGCCCGCCTGCTCAAACAGGTCGTCGATGCGGTCGAAACCCCCGCGCTGGGTTTCGATCATATCCCGATCGACGTCAAAGGCACCGCCTTTCAGGAAGCGGTGTGGCGCGAACTGAGGAAAATCCCCGCGGGCGAAACGCGCAGCTATGCCGAGATTGCCGCCGCGGTCGGCAAGCCGAAGGCGGTGCGCGCGGCGGGCAGCGCGAACGGCGCGAACAATGTCGCGGTCCTGATCCCGTGCCACCGCGTCGTGCGCAGCGACGGATCGCTGGGCGGCTATGCCTATGGCCTGCCGATCAAGGAAGAATTGCTGAAGAGGGAGATTCGAAAGTGACCGACAAGATTGCCCGGTTCCGCGCGCTCCATGTTCCGGGCGACCCGCTGATCCTCGTCAACATCTGGGATGCGGGGAGCGCGAAGGCGGTCGCCGCCGCTTGCGCGAAGGCGATCGCGACCGGCAGCTATGGCGTCGCGGGGGCGCAGGGGCGCGCCGACGGCGAGGATTTTCCGCTCGAGGATGTCTTCGAGAATCTGGCGCGCATCCTGTCGGTCACCGACCTGCCGGTCACCATCGACATGGAATCGGGCTATGGCACCGACGCCGCGGCGGTGGGGGTGTCGGTCGGACGGGCGCGTGCGGCGGGCGCGGCGGGGATCAATATGGAGGATCGGCTGCCCGGCCGGAACGACCTGTTGCCGATCGCCGAGGCGCAGGCGCGCTATCGTGCGGCAGCCGATACCGGGATTTTCGTCAACGCGCGTTGCGATGTCTTTCGCGGGGGCGAAGCGGCGGAGGAGGGCGAGGCGCTGGTCGCCGCGACGCTCGAACGCGCCCGAGCCTATGCCGATGCCGGGGCGGGATCGCTGTTCGTGCCCTTCCTGCTCGACCCCAGATATATCGGCGCGATCTGCGACGCCTCGCCGCTGCCGGTGAACATATTGCGCGGCAAGGGCGGCCCGACGCATCGCGAGCTCGCGGCGCTGGGCGTTGCGCGGATCAGTCACGGCCACCAGTCGTGGGCCGGGGCGATGGCGTGGCTCACCGCGCAGGCAGAAAAGGTACTGGGCGGGGACGAGCCCGATTATTGAGCAAGACCCCCTTGTGACCCGTTTCCGGGTTTCGCCCCGGGCCGCGCCACCGCATACATTTCCTTCGCGATCGTCTTCATCAGCGCCATGCGGTCCTCGCCCTCGGCATAAAGGTCGAAATGGGTGCGGCCGGGGACGAAGCGGAACGAGGATTTGGCACCCAGCCCGTCGAGCACTGCCTTCAGCCGATGCGCCGGGCCGTCGAGATAGAAGGTGTCGGCGGTGCCGACGATCAGGTGAATCTTGCCGTCGAGGTCGGGCTTCAGCGTCGCCCAGTCGCGCGCAACGATATGCGCGACGTCGTAATGCTCGCGCCAATAGGCGGCGACGGCGGGGTCGACCCGACCGGTCGCGCGGTCGAACAGCGGGCAGGGGCGTCCGTCGGGGCAGCGCGGCGAGAACACCCAGTCGAAGCTCGCGAACTGGCCGCCATAGGCACCGAGCGCCGCCTCGAGCTGTGCAAATTCCTTCAGCGTCGCGATCACCTTGCCCTTGTCGCGGATCAGCGGCAGCGGCTCGCCGTCGGCGCCGACATAGGCGTTGGCGTTCGGCGCGTAGATGTCGATATTGGTGAAATCGTGGAAATCGCTCGGGTCGGGCGATGTCGGCCAGGTGCCGCCGAAAATCTTTGGATAGGCGACCTGGAGCCACAGCGTCGACCAGCCGCCTGAGCTGTGCCCGTTGAGGAAACGCCCCGATGCGCGCGCGTCCATCCGATATTTGGCTTCGAGCGCTGGAATCGCTTCGGTCGTCAGTGCCGCACCCCACGGGCCGTTGTTCGCCGAGTCGGCGAATTCGTGGGTTCCGGTCGCGATATGGTGATCGAGGAAAACCCAGATCATCGGCGGCATCTCGCCCTTGGCCATCAGCGTCGCGGCGCCGGCGGCGCTCATCCGCGCGCTGTCGAGCGTGCTGCCGAAGCCGCCATCGGAGTAGGCGGTGGGATAGGTTTGCGTACCGTCCGCATAGCCGGGCGGCAGCGCGACCCACCCCTTGATCGAGGTGGCGCGGCCGGAGAATCGGGTCATCAGCTGCGACGGGACGTCGACGGCTTCGACATTCTTGAGCCCGGCTTCGATCTCGGCGCGGCGCGGTGCGGGCATCGCGGCGAGCCGTGCCGCGAAATCGCGCGCGGGAATTTCGTCGTCGAGGGTCAGCGTCGGGATCGGCCCCGGCAAGGTCGCCTCGACCACGGGGGAGACGAGATCGCCGGGGCCGCGCCCGCCATAATTATAATCGTGGTTGCGATCGAACACCGCTTGCAGGCGATAGGTGCCGGGAGGAAGGTCCGACCAGGGGGTCGGAAAGGCGTCGGTGTCGGTGCCGACGAGCGCGGGCGCGCCCGGCGCAAGATGCGCGACCTCGCGCGCCGCGATCGCGGTCCCCGTGGGATCGAAGGCCGAGGTGTCGACCTCTTCCTGGGGCTTGGCGCCCGGTTCGACCCTTTGCGCGAAAACGAGCAGCCGCCCGCTCGCGTCGTCGCCGAGGTCCCTCGCGGTCGCGACCGGCGCCGCCATCGACGCGGGGTCGGCACCGACGGCCGCCGGGGCCGACAAGGCCAGTGCCATGGGAAGGAAGAGCGAAAGCGCGCGGCGTGCGGAGTGGTCGATCATGGTTATGGTCTAGCCGCTATCCACGCGCTGTAAAGGTGGGTCGATTGGACGGCGATGGTCAGTCTGCCCCTTCCTTTTCGGCCTTCTGGAATATTTCAGCCATTTTGGCGCGCGCTTCATCGAGCCTGTCCTCGTCAATGGCCTTGACGACTGCGAGAAGCAAGTTCTCCTCCTTGCCCGCGTGCGCCTGAAAGGCGATCGGCGCGATTACGGAGCGAGCGATGTCGCCCTTGCCTTCGTCAAGTAACTGGCGCGTCAGGATCAGACGATATTGCGGGTCGTAGGAGGCATTCGGATAGACTTGTTCGAGAGCTATAAGCGCAGCTTCTGGAATCGCGTCGCCCGCCTCCCGGAAAGACAGATAATATCCGATCGCCGGGCGGGGATCGAGCGGGTCGAGATTGCGAGCACGCACGAAATGCGGACGTGCCTTGGCATAGGCCGACGCGTCCGTTTTGCCGCGCCCCATGAAGACATTGGCCTTTAACAGATGCGCGGGCGCGGAATCGGGGGCAATCGCCAGTGCGCGATCGGCGGCGACCTCGGCGGCGTCCCAATGCTTTGCGTCGATTTGAGCCTCGCCTACCCAGAGCTGTGCAGGCAGGCTCTTGGGATAAGCGGCGTCCTTGCCGGCCATGTCGCTTGCGACGTCGCGCGCTTCTTTGGCGTCGACTCCGCGCTGCGAGCGCATATGGTCGCGGATCAGCGCCTGCTCGGCGTCTGTCAGTTCGCGTATCGCTACCTTGGGCTCGGCGTAGTTGCCGGGTTTGACATCATAGCCGAGGAAAGGGCCGCGCTTGTAGCGGCGCACTTCCTCTTGCAGCTGGTCGAGATCGCCGAAGATACGCCGTGCCGCGGTCAAGCTATCCTCGCCGCTGTTGAGCGCCTTGAGATATTCGATGAGCTGTCCCTGCCGGTCGGGGGCGAAGTTCAGATAGTGCGAGAGCAGCCAGCCGAACGTATAGACTTGATAACGCTGGATATCGTTCAGCGACGCCTTTGTATCGAACAGGCGATTCAGTGGGATATCTGGCAGAAAATCGAGCGCCGCTCCACGCGACTGCGGGACGTCGCCGACGTGGAAGCTGCCGTCGTCCATGAAACGGATAGTGCTGTAGAGCTCGGCGAATCCCTCAGTATACCAGCTCGGATAAGCGGTGCTGAAATTCGACAGCATGAAATGGTGGGTATATTCGTGGAGCAGCACCGACTTGATGTCGAGCCGGGGCCCGGTGCGGATACCCTTGCTCGTTTCGATCCGCTCGTGAGCGGGAACGAAGGACACGGGATTGCCTGCGCGTCCGATATAGAATCCCGCAACGCCCGAGCCCGAGGCATGGGCGAACACCGCGATATTGTCGGTATCGCCGCTGCGATAGACCTTGACTTTGTTGGCGCCGCCCACGTCGGGACCGGGTACCGGCATATTCTGGAGAGTGCGTAGCGCGTTGTCGAAGCGCTCGAGCAATGTCGCGAATTTTTCCGCGTCGTCGCGATCGCTTTCGGAATAGACGACGAAGTGCGCCGTCTTGGCTTCCCACCATTCGGCGCGCGCCGCGGGGCTCGCAAGTATAGCGACCATTGCCAAGCATGCGCCCAGAAGTCTCGCGCCTTCGTGCGTCCAATTCGTCCCTGTCACGTTTTTCCCCTGTCTGCCCCGTTGACGGCGGCAGCATAGCGCGCCGGGTCGACGCTTCAAGTGGTCGTCCGCCAACGTCTTGGTCCTAAACGAAGCTGTACGGATCGACGTCGATGGCGAGGCGCGCCTTCGCGGGCCAGTCTATGCGCGAAATCCAGTCGCGGATCGTGCCTTGGAGGTCGAAGCTGCGCGGTGCGTGGAGCAGCAGGCGAAAGCGGTGTCGGCCGCGCAGCATCGCGAGCGGCGCGGGGGCGGGACCGTAGATGGCGAGGCCGTCGGCGGCAGGCGCCTTTTCCCCCAGCCGCTGCGCGACGCCGCGCGCGATCTCGATATCCTCCGATGAAATGACCAGCGCGGCGAAGCGGCCATAGGGCGGGGCGCCGGCGAACTTCCGCGCGGCGGCTTCGGCGGCATAGAAGCCTTCGCGGTCCTGTCCGACCAGCGCGGCCATCACCGGCGCATCGGGCACGCGCGTCTGGATGAGCACCTCGCCGGGTTTGACCCCGCGCCCGGCGCGCCCCGCGACCTGCGCGATCTGCTGGAAGGTGCGCTCGGACGCGCGCAAATCGCCGCCATCGAGCCCGAGGTCGGCGTCGACCACCCCGACGAGCGTCAGATTGGGGAAATGATAGCCCTTGGTCACCAATTGCGTGCCGATGATGATATCGACGAGACCGCCCTCTACGGCGTCGACGAATTCGGCGGCCTTCGCGGGCGACCAGAGCGTGTCCGAGGTGACGATGGCGGTCCTTGCTTCGGGGAAGCGCAGGGCCACCTCGTCGGCGACGCGCTCGACGCCGGGGCCGCAGGCGACGAGGCTGTCCTCGTCCTCGCACTCGGGGCAGAGGCGCGGGGGCGGCATGACATGGCCGCAATGATGGCAGGCGAGGCGGTGGACAAGGCGATGTTCGACCATCCAGGCGGTGCAATTGGGGCACTGGATGCGGTGGCCGCAGGTGCGGCAGAGGGTCAGCGGCGCAAAGCCGCGACGGTTGAGGAACAGCAGGCTCTGTTCGCCCTTGCCCAGCCGGTCGGCGAGCGCGTCGACGAGCGGCGGCGCGAGCCAGCGGCCGCGATCGGGTGGGTCGCGGCGCATGTCGATCGCGTGGAGGTCGGGCAGCGTCGCGCCGCCATAGCGGGCGGGCAGGACGATGTGGCGATAGCGGCCGGCCTCGACCATCGCGAGGCTTTCGAGCGCGGGGGTCGCGCTCGCGAGGATCACCGGCAGGCCCTCGAAAGACCCGCGCATCACCGCGACGTCGCGCGCGTGATAGTGGACGCCGTCCTCCTGCTTGAAGCTGGTTTCGTGCGCCTCGTCGACGACGATCGCGCCGAGGTTGGCATAGGGCAGGAACAGCGCCGAGCGCGCGCCGACGACGATCTTCGCGTCGCCGCTCGCGATCGCGTGCCAGGCGCGGCGGCGCTCGGTCGAGCGCAGGCCGCTGTGCCACGGCACCGGCTCGCAGCCGAAGCGCGCCGCGAAACGCGTGAGCATCGGTTCGGTCAGCGCGATTTCGGGAAGCAGGACGAGCGTCTGTTTGCCCGCGTCGATCGCGGCGGCGATCGCTTCCATATAGACTTCGGTCTTGCCCGACCCGGTGACGCCGTCGAGGAGCAGCGTCTCGAACCGCGCCGCGGCGACGGCCTCGCGCAGCTGTCCGGCCGCGGCAGCCTGTTCGTCGGACAGATCGGGCGGAGCGAAGGCCGGATCGGGTTCGGGATAGGGCGCGTCGGCCGACACTTCGACCGCTTCGAGAGCGCCCGTCTGTACGAGGCCGCGGATCACCGCGTCGCTGACCTCGCCGAGCGCCGCGAGTTCGCGAACCGTACCCTGCCGCGCGCCGATCCTTTCGAGCGCCACCGTGCGCTGCGGCGTCATCCGTGCCGGCAGGTAGCCGGTCGCACGATATTCGACGATCGGGCGGCGCGCGTCGGCGAAGGCGGCGCCGGGCAGCACCATGCGCAGCACCGCGCCGGGCGGCGCGAGATAATAGTCGCTCGTCCATTCGACGAGACGGCGCAGCGGCGCCCTGATCGGCGGAACGTCGACGATTTCGTAAAGATTGCGGAGGCGATTGTCGCCGACGGGGTCGGGCGCGCCGAAGCTCGCGTCCTCCCACACCACGCCGCCGAGCCGCCGCGGCCCGAGCGGCGCGACGACGACGCTGCCGAGCGGCGCCTCGCCGCCATAGGGCACGCGATAGTCGAGCGGGCCGAGGGCGGCGGTCAAAAGGAGGACGCGGGCGCGGGTCATGGGCCGGTCAGGATATAGGCACGCGCGGGAAATAGGAAAGCGCGGAGGTGGCCGAGGGTGGCATCGCCGCGAGCGGCGCGCTATCAGGCCCGCCATGCGCGAAAAGGAACTGCGGTTCGCCCTGATTTGCTATGGCGGCATCAGCCTGGCCGTCTACATGCACGGCATTACCAAGGAGATATGGCGGCTGACCGCGGCATCGCGCGCGTGGCACGACGGGAGCGACGTCGGCGGGTCGTGCCGCATCTATCGCGACCTGCTTGCTGCGATCGAGGCCAGGAGCGGCGTCAGGTTGCGCGTGCTCGCCGATATCGTGGCGGGGGCGAGCGCGGGCGGGATCAACGGGGTTTTCCTGGCGCGGGCGCTGGCGACCGGGCAGTCGCTCGATCCGCTGACCGACCTGTGGCTCGAAGATGCCGATGTCGATTATCTGCTCGATCCCGACGCGCGCCCGATTTCGGCGGCGACGAAATTCTGGGCGGTGCCGATCGCCGGTTGGGCCATGAAGCGGCGCGGCAACGTCATCGACCGCACGGTCGGCGGCACGGCACAGGACGAGGTTCGCGCGAAGCTGTCGCGCTTTGTGCGGGCGCGCTGGTTCGAACCGCCGTTCGGCGGCGAAACCTTTTGCAACCTGCTGTTCGACGCGTTCGATGCGATGGATGCGGGGCCGCACGGGCCGGTGCTGGTGCCCGAAGGCCAGCCGGTCGACCTGTTCGTTTCGGTCACCGACTTTGCCGGGCACAGCATGCCGCTGTCGCTCCACAGTCCGCCGCGCGTCAGCGAACAGGAGCACCGCCTGATCCTGCGTTTCCGGCAGGACGGCCGCGCCGGCCGGACGCTCGACGACGTGCCCGCGCTTGCGGTGGCGGCGCGCGCGACGGCGAGTTTTCCCGGCGCCTTTCCACCCTTCACGCTGCGCGAGATCGACCGGGTGCTGGACAAGCGCGGGATCGCCTGGCCCGGCCGCGCCGACTTCATTCACGTGCAATTGCCCGCGGGGGACGAGGCTGCCGATCCCGCCGACCGCGTGCTGATCGACGGGTCGGTGCTTGCCAACGCGCCGTTCCGGCCGGCGATCGCCGCGCTCAAGCAGCGGCCGGCGCGACGCGAAATCGACCGGCGCTTCGTCTATATCGATCCGAAACCCGACTATCGTTCGATCAGCTTCGGCCGCCACGGCGAGCCGGTCGAGGGCGAGGCCGCCCCGCTGCCGGGTTTTCTGACGACGATTCTGGGGGCGCTGTCCGAAATTCCGCGCGAACAGCCGATCCGCGACAATGTCGAGGCGATCGAGGCGATGTCGCGGCGCATTCGCCGCATGCAGCATATCGTCGACGCGATGAAGGTCGAGGTCGAGGAGCAGGTCGCGGCGCTGTTCGGCACGACCTTCTTCCTCGATACGCCGACCCCGGCGCGGCTCGACCGGTGGCGCGCGAAGGCGCAGAGCGAAGCCGCGTCGCGCGCCGGTTTCGCCTATCCGCCCTATGGCCATTTGAAGCTGTCGACGATCGTCGAAGAACTCGCCGCGCTGATCGACCGGCTTGCGCCTGCCGAAGGCGCGATCCACCGCGCCCAGCGCCGCATGCTGTTGTGGGACGAGGTGGCGGCGCGCGGGCTCGACCGGATTTCGGGGAAGAAAGGGGCGGGGGCAAGCCGCGATGCGATCGCCTTCTTTCGCGCCCACGACCTGACGTTCCGGATCCGCCGGCTGCGCTTTCTGGCGCGCGAACTCGATGCCGTCGAAGCGACGCGGACCGGGCGCGATCCGGCGTGCGAGGCGATGCGCGACGCGATCTATGCCGCGCTGGGCCTCTATGTCGAGCGCGAGGGCGACAGCTGGCTCGGCGATCTCGATATCGCCGCCGACGCCGGTATGGGCGCCTGGCTCGATGCGATCGGCGACCGGCGCGACCTGCCGGCGGTCGATCGCGAGGGCGACGAACGGCTCGCGAAGGGGCTCGCCGGCCTGCCGAAGGACGACCGGCGCCAGCTCCTGCTCGCCTATCTCGGCTATCCCTTTTACGACATTGCGACGCTGCCGCTGTTGCAGGGCGAGGGGTTCGACGAATTCGATCCGATCAAGATCGACCGCATCTCGCCCTCGGACGCGACCGCGATCCGTAGCGGCGGGGCCGCGGCGATGCTCAAGGGGATCGAGTTCAACAGCTTCGGCGCCTTCTTCAGCCGCGCCTATCGCGAGAACGACTATCTGTGGGGCCGCCTCCACGGTGCCGACCGGCTGGTCGATATCGTCGCGTCGAGTGTCACCGGCGACGCGGCCCTGACAAGCGCCGAACGCGCCGCGATCAAGCGCCGCGCCTTCCACGCGATCCTCGACGAGGAAGAAGGCCGGTTGCCCGCGGTGGCGGGGTTGATTGCCGAATTGCGGGGGGAGATTGACGCCGGGATGGAATGAAAGGCGCCGCATCCCCGCTGAAAGCCACAGAAGTGGATCAGATTGGCGGCGGCTCCCTTTATCTTGTTTCTTGCGCAATAGGTGAAAATGGCTTCATATCCGCCTGGGGTCATGGAGGGGGATGTCCATGCGCAAGGTAATCGGTCCCGTCGCGATGGCGGCTGTCTGTTTGTCGGGATGTGCGGCGATTACCCGCGATCTGCGGCACCCCGGCGGATATCCCGGCCGGATGCTGGACAAGCGCACCTTCGATGCGAGCGAATCGAAGCAGATCCAGTTGCTGCGATTTTCGATCATCCTGGCGATGGCGGCACGGATGGCGAGCGAGACGGCAAATGATGCCAAGGATGCCGATGCGGTGGCCGAATATCTCGCTTCGACCGCAGACGAGATCAACTATGCCGCCGCAAACGTCTATCCGGTCACCATAGCCGGAAGTCCGGACCAGCGGATCGCGCCGTGCCGGGTGCGCGATATCCCGCCGCTCCCCAAGCCCGATGCGTCGCTTTCGGCGCAGCTCAACACCGCGGTGGCCGACGCGAAACGGGCGGCGGCCGATGCACAGCGGGCCGCGGCGACGGCCCACGACGCCGCCGACTCGGTCCGATCGATGCTGAAGGATGCGACGCCGCCAGCGGTCGCGGCCGCCGCCGCATCCGGGGCGACCGACCGTCAGTGCCACGGCTATTATGTCAATTTCGAAGCCGATGTGCCGCTGATCGAATTCCGTATGATGCGCCTTTTGTTCGCCACCTTGCCGCGCGATCATATCCGGAAGTTCGCCGAAGATATCCAGAAGGGCAATTTCATGGGCAGCGCCTGGAACGCGGTGAAGATCGTCTTCGTAGGCGTGAAAGGGCTGCACACCGCGTCGGGAACCTATCGCAGCGGCCAGGAAGTCTTCGTCGCCAACTTCAAACAGTGCAGCGGCCGGGGCACGTTCGCGAATTCGGAAGCCGGCTTCAACAGCGGCTATGACGAAAGCCAGTGGACGGTAAAATCCGCGGTCGCGTGCCTCGGGCTTTCGCCTGACGACCTGTTGGCGCCGGATCCCGACGAAATCGCCGTGAACGAACTGCCCCGACGGATCAGCGAGCGCAGTTTCGACGCGGTGATGGAAATTGCGCGGACTTCGTGCGTCCGATTGCCGATCGGAACGGCGGACAACAGCACGGACGAACTCGCCAAGGCGCGCGAGCGCCGCGCCGGCCTGTGCGCGAAATTGCAGTGGAGGCCGCAGGCGCGGCTCGACCGTATCGAATTGAAGTGAGCGGCGATCCGCGATCCGCGGTCGTCAATCGGTCAGATCGTCCCACATATCCTTGATGCGGCCGAAGAAGCCCTGGCTTGCGGGGCATTCTTCGCCGGTTTCGGTCTCGCGGAATTCGGCGAGCAATTCCTTTTGCCGTGCGGTGAGCTTCGTCGGGGTTTCGACGTCGATCTGAACCACCAAGTCGCCATGCCCGCGGCCGTTGAGCACCGGCATGCCGGCGCCGCGCTGGCGCAGCTGCTTGCCCGACTGGATGCCCGGCGGGATGCGGATGTCGTGTTTGGTGCCGTCGAGGCCGGGGATGGTGATTTCGCCGCCCAGCGCGGCGGTGGTGAAG
Organism: Sphingopyxis sp. CR5; assembly: GCF_059693785.1. NCBI lineage: Bacteria > Pseudomonadati > Pseudomonadota > Alphaproteobacteria > Sphingomonadales > Sphingopyxidaceae > Sphingopyxis > Sphingopyxis sp. CR5. Next base: position 39,628 of record NZ_JCATIE010000001.1, read on the forward strand.
CTGATCGGCGCGCGGGTGAACAGGGTCGTGCCCTCGCGCTCGAACAGCTTGTGGCGCGCCATGTGCAGGAAGATGTAGAGATCGCCCGGCGCCGCGCCGCGCGCACCGCTCTCCCCTTCGCCCGACAGGCGGATGCGCGTGCCTTCGTCGACACCCGGCGGGATGGTCACGGTCAGCGTCTTGCGCCGGTCGACGCGCCCTTCGCCCAGGCAGGCGGGGCAGGGATCGGCGATGACCTCGCCCGCGCCCTGGCAGGAGGGGCAGGTCCGCTCGACCATGAAAAAGCCCTGCTGTGCGCGAACCTTGCCCATGCCGCCGCAGGTCGTACAGCGATGGGTGTCGGTGCCGGGCCTGGCGCCCGAACCATCGCACGCATCGCAGCGCGCGGCGACGTCGACCTGAATTTCGCGGCTGCAGCCGGTGAAGGCGTCCTCGAGCCGGATTTCCATGTCGTAGCGCAAGTCGGCACCGCGCGCGGGGCCCCGCTGTTGGCGGCCGCCGCCGAAAGCCGATCCGAAGATCGATTCGAAAATATCTCCGATATCGCCGAAATCGCCGCCGCCGCCGAAGCCGCCCGCACCGGGGCCGCCATTCTGGAACGCCGCCTTGCCGAACCGGTCGTAGGCCGCGCGTTTCTGCGGGTCCTTCAGGCAGTCATACGCTTCGTTGATTGCCTTGAACCGGGCCTCGCTGTCGCCGCACCCCGGATTCTTGTCGGGATGATATTGCATCGCCAGCTTGCGATAAGCGGCTTTCAGCGTCTTGTCGTCGGCGGTGCGTTCGACTTCCAGCAGTTCGTAATAATCGATGTCGAGCGACATTCCCAAAAGCCCCTACTTCAACCCGTCACCCCAGCGAAAGCTGGGGTCGCTGTCGGTCCGGCGGCGCCATTCCCGAGAGCGATGCCAGCTTGCGCTGGCATGACGGCTGAAGGTCATCCTTACTTCTTGTCGTCTTCGACTTCCGAGAATTCGGCGTCGACGACATCTTCGTCGGCCTTGCTCTCGCCAGCGTCGGCGGCGGGCGATGCCGCGGCCTGCTGTTCCTTTTCGTAGATCGCCTGGCCGAGCTTCATCGCCACCTGCGCCAGTGCCTGCGACTTTTCGGTCATCGCGGCGGGGTCGCCGCCCTCGACCGCGGTCTTGGCCTCGCCAAGCGCCGCTTCGATCTCCGACTTCAGGCCCGCGTCGACCTTGTCGCCATGCTCCTCGAGCTGGCGCTCGGTCGTGTGGATCAGGCTTTCGGCGTTGTTTTTCGCTTCGGCCGCCTCGCGTCGCTTCTTGTCCTCTTCGGCGAACTGCTCAGCGTCCTTGACCATCGCGTCGATGTCGGCGTCGGACAGGCCGCCGCTGGCCTGGATCTTGATCTGCTGTTCCTTGCCCGTGCCCTTGTCCTTCGCGGACACGTTGACGATGCCGTTCGCGTCGATGTCGAACGTGACCTCGATCTGCGGCACGCCGCGCGGCGCCGGGGGGATGCCGACCAGGTCGAACTGGCCGAGCAGCTTGTTGTCCGCCGCCATTTCGCGCTCGCCCTGGAAGACGCGGATCGTCACCGCCGACTGATTGTCGTCGGCGGTCGAATAGACCTGCGACTTCTTGGTCGGGATGGTGGTGTTGCGGTCGATCATGCGCGTGAACACGCCGCCCAGCGTCTCGATGCCGAGCGACAGCGGCGTCACGTCGAGCAGCAGGACGTCCTTGACGTCGCCCTGTAGCACGCCGGCCTGGATCGCCGCGCCGATCGCGACGACTTCGTCGGGGTTCACGCCGGTGTGCGGTTCCTTGCCGAAGAAGTCCTTCACGACTTCGCGCACGCGCGGCATGCGCGTCATGCCGCCGACGAGGACGACCTCGTCGATCTCGCTCGCGCTGACGCCGGCGTCCTTGATCGCCTTCTTGCACGGTTCGAGCGTGCGCTTGATCAGCTCTTCGACCAGTTTTTCAAGGTCGGCGCGCGTGATCGTCTTGACCAGATGCTTCGGCCCGTTGGCGTCGGCGGTGATGAAGGGCAGGTTGACCTCGGTCGTCGCGGCCGACGACAATTCGATCTTCGCCTTTTCGGCGGCTTCCTTCAGGCGCTGGAGCGCCAGCTTGTCGCCGCGCAGGTCGATGCCCTCGTCCTTCTTGAACGCATCGGCCAGATATTCGACGATCTTGCTGTCGAAATCCTCGCCGCCGAGGAAGGTGTCGCCGTTGGTCGACTTCACCTCGAACACGCCGTCGCCCACTTCGAGCACCGAGATGTCGAAGGTGCCGCCGCCGAGGTCATAGACCGCGATCGTCTTGTTTTCCGACTTGTCGAGGCCATAGGCCAGCGCCGCCGCGGTCGGCTCGTTGATGATGCGCAGCACTTCGAGGCCGGCGATCTTGCCCGCGTCCTTGGTCGCCTGACGCTGGGCGTCGTTGAAATAGGCGGGGACGGTGATGACGGCCTGCTCGACCTTCTCGCCCAGATAGGCTTCGGCGGTTTCCTTCATCTTCTGAAGGATGAAGGCGCTGATCTGCGATGGCGAATACTCCTCGCCGCCCGCCTTGACCCACGCGTCACCGTTCGAGCCCTTGGCGATGGTGTAGGGGACGAGCTCCATGTCCTTCTTGGTCATGGGATCGTCGAAGCGGCGGCCGATCAGGCGCTTCACCGCAAAAATCGTGTTCTCGGGATTGGTGACGGCCTGGCGCTTCGCCGGCTGGCCGATCAGCCGTTCGCCGTCCTTCGCGAAGGCGACGATCGACGGCGTCGTGCGCGTCCCTTCGACATTTTCGATAACCTTGGGCTTGCCGCCCTCCATGACCGCGACACAGCTGTTCGTGGTGCCGAGGTCGATCCCGATGACTTTGGCCATAATCTAAACGTCCTTGTTGCTTCTGCGGCGCCCTGAAAAGGCACGCCTGTACATGGGCCCCGTAAGGGTTTCTGGGGGCGATATAGGTGCGCCGATGCTTGGCACAAGGCCCTCGAACGCTTATCTGGTAGAGCACATTCGAGCCTTTGGGAGAGTCCAGCCATGAAGCCCTTTGCAATTGCAGCCCTCGCCGCCGCCACGCTTGGCCTGTCGGCCTGCGGCGAGAATATGGGGAAGGGGCCGGTTCTCCACGTCGTTAGCGGCTATATCGAAATGGGCGCGACCCCCGACCGGCCCGCCGCGGGCTATTTCACCATCGAGGGCGGTCCGCGCGACGTCGATCTGGTCGCGGTGACCGCCGACCTCGCCCAGCGCGTCGAAATGCACGAAAGCGTGCGGGAAAACGGCATGATGACGATGAAGCCGCTGAGCAGCGCGCCTGTCCCGGCAAAGGGCAAGCTCGAATTCAAGCCCGGCGGCAAGCATCTGATGATCTGGAACATCAACGGCGCCGCGGTGCGCGCGGGCAAGCTGCCGATGATCTTCGTCTTTTCGAACAACAACAACGAGCGCATCATCTTCGACATGACGATCAAGGGTGCGTCGAGTGAAGCGAGCGCCGACGCGCCGGCGATGGACCACGGCGCGATGGACATGGGAACTGACAAAGGCGCGGCGGACGCGGCGAAGAAATAGGCGGTATGGCGCGGCCTTCGCGACCGCTCACCGCCGGCGAAATCGCGCTCGCGCGCTCGGTCTTCGGCGATGCGATTCGCTATGACCGGGTGCGCGTGTGCCACCATAAATGGATTTTCTTCCAGCCGCGCCGCGTCGTCATGGCGCCGATGGGGTCGCTGCACTTTCATCCGCACGGCGATCTGTATTGCGACGATTTCGCCGCCGCGTCGCAGGCGATGCAGGGGCTGTTCATCCACGAAATGACGCATGTCTGGCAGGCGCAGACGCGCGGCCGCTGGTATCTGGTGCTGATGCGCCATCCCTTTGCGACCTACAGCTACAGCCTGAAACCCGGATGGAAACTGGCGCGCTATGGCCTCGAGCAACAGGCCGAGATCGTGCGCCACTATTGGCTGCTGACGCAAGGCGTGACGATCGGCGGCGCGCCGGGGGTCGAGGCGTATCGGGCGGTGCTGCCGTTCGGGGGCGACGGCTCGGCAGGATGAGGGGTTTCGGGCGGTAGGAGACATAATCCTCCCTGTGCCGTAGCGATGGGGAAGGGGGCCGTCGCCGCCAGAGAGGATTTCTTCCCTCATCGTCACCCCGGACTCGATCCGGGGTCCATGACTTCGGCGCTGCTATGGATCCCGGATCAAGTCCGGGATGACGAAAGAGGTTGAGCGAGCGTCCGCTCTCGATCCCAAGCCGTCTTCAATTAGGCCCTAGCCAACCCCTTGGCGTTCGTCCTATGTTCCGCGCATGGATATGGTCTCGATGCTCGTCGCCGTCGTCGCCCTCATTCTCGGGGCCGTGATCGGCTGGCTGTTCGCCGGGCGGCAGACAGGGGGGCTGAGGGCCGAACGCGATGGGCTGGCGGAGCGGTTCAAGGCGGCCGTCACCGACCTTGCCGCCGAGGCCGAGGCGCGCAAGGCGGCCGAATTGCAGCTGTCGGCCCTCGGCGCCGAGCAACGCGCCCGCGATGCGGCGCACGAGGCGCAGGTCGCGCAGTTGAAGGATGCGCAGGCGGCGCTCACCGCGCAGTTCCGCGAGGTCGGGCAGGCGATGCTCGACAAGGCGCAGCAGGATTTCCTGACCCGCGCCGCCGACCGCTTCAAGCAGAGCGAGGACAGCGCGGGCGCGAATCTGAAGGCGCTGCTTCAGCCGGTGCACGAGCGATTGGAGAAATATGAGGCCGAAGTAAAGAAGGTCGAAACTGAGCGCCAGAGCGCATTTGGTCTTTTGCAAGGTCAGATCGAGACTATGCGGACCCAAAATGAGCGCGTGTCGAGCGAAGCGGCGAAGCTGGTCAACGCATTGCGTCATGCGCCGAAGGCTCGTGGACGGTGGGGCGAACAGCAACTGCGCAATGTTCTTGAGAGCTGCGGACTCAGCGAACACGCCGATTTTCAAACTGAAGTGAGTGTCGAAGACGGCGACGGAGGGCGCCTACGACCCGACGTGGTAGTCAAGGTGCCCGGTGGGCAAAATTTGGTGATTGATGCCAAGGTTTCCTTGAACGCTTTTCAGGACGCTTTCGGTGCCATCGACGAGGCAGAAAAGACTAGGCACCTCGATGCTCACGCGGCGGCGATGAGGGCGCATGTCAATGCACTCGGTGCGAAGAGCTATTGGGCTCAGTTTCCTGATACACCGGACTTCGTTGTGATGTTCGTGCCGGGGGAACATTTTCTTGCTGCGGCGCTCGATCAAGATTCAGGCCTTTGGGACTATGCTTTCGAGCGAAGGGTACTGTTGGCGACGCCCACCAATCTCATCGCAATCGCGCGTACCGTCGCTGCGGTTTGGCGTCAGGAGAAGCTAGCAAATCAGGCGCGCGACATTGCAGCACTGGGCAAGGAACTCTATTCGCGCATTGCCACGATGGGCGAGCATATCGTGAAAGTAGGCAGAAATATCGACCAGGCGGCAGGCGCATACAACGCTTTCATTGGCAGTTTCGAAGATCGAGTGCTGACCCAAGCGCGGAAATTCGAAGCTCTTGACGTTGAGACGAGCGGCAAAGAAATTCCCGAGCTAGAGGTAGTGGAGAGGTCAGCCCGCCCGCTTGCCAAGCTGTCGGCGGCGCCCAGTGCGGTGAACGACGGCGGGGAGTAGCGGGGATATTTTGAACTGATCCGCTCGCAATGACGATTGTCGCGGGGAGCGGTACGAAGACTTGTGTGTCCCAGCGGAGGCGGGAACCCATCTCCGGCTGGTTTCAGATGGCACCCACCGGAGATGGGCTCCCGCCTTCGCGGGAGCACATGTTTTTCAACCGACGAGGGGCGGGACTCAGATCACCCGCTTGAGCACCGCCGTCTGGCCGTCGGCGCCGGTGAGCACCAGTGTGCCGTCGGACGGAAATTCGATCCGCACCGGCTCTTTCATCAAGCTGAAGAAGGCGTTTTCCTGCGCCATCGCGGCGCCCGCGCATGCCATCTTGGTGGCCATCAGCGGGCCGGCGGTGAGGGTGGCGCCGTCGCTCGACCAGCTGCCCGAAAAGCGGTTGCACCCGGCGCTGCCGCTTAGCTTGCCGGCGGCGAAGCTCAGCGCGGTCGGGCGGTCGGCCGCGACGCGCGTTCCGTCGATCGACTCGAAGGTCCAGTTGGTGCCCGCGAGCTGGTCCGGCGCGAGGACCCCGCCGCCGCAGCCCTTCACCGTCTTGCCGTTGGCGGTAACGGTCACCGTGTCGCGGTAGCGGCGGTCGCTCATCCCGTCGCTGCATTCGACGTGCGTGACATCGACGGTGAGGCGGTCGGTGACATAGCGTTCGCCGCCCGCACTCGGTCGCGCGCCGGGGTTCGGCTGCAAGATCCGGGTGTCGCCATAGTCGCCATTATAGTTGAGCAGGCCGGGCGTGATCTCGAGCGTCCAGCCGGGTTCGGTGCCGAGCGCCATATAGGCGGCGGGCGGGCTTCCCGGCGCCGACGGCGGCACGGCGGTGCAGGCGGCGAGGGCGCAGGGAAGGGCGAGCGCGGCAAGATAGTTGCGCATGGACACTCCTGATCCCGCTCGATGCGAACGGATGGAAGAGGTTGCGTATATCACCAAATGGCCGCCCGCTAAACCAAAGGCGCCGCCGCTCAGCGCCGCCGCTGGTTCAGCACCTCATAGGCCATCACCGCGCCGGCGACCGCGGCATTCAAACTGTCGGCCTTGCCCAACATCGGCATCTTCACACGCACGTCGGCGGCGGCGGCATAGGCTTCGGGCAGGCCCTGCGATTCATTGCCGATGAGGATGAAGGTCGGCGCGGCATAGCGCACCGCCTGATAATCCTGCGTATCGTCCCCCAGCCAGGTCGCGACGAGTTGCCCGGGCCCGGCGCGCAGCCACGGCAGGAAATCGTCCCAGCGCGCCTGTACCAGCCGCTGCGTGAAGATCGCCCCCATGCTCGCGCGCACCGCCTCGACGCCATAGGGGTCGGTCGATTCGTCCAGAAGGATCAGCCCGCCGGCGCCGACCGCGTCGCCGGTGCGCAGCATCGTGCCGAGGTTGCCCGGATCGCGCAGCCGCTCGGCCACCAGCCAGATCGGCGCCGCGTCGCGGTCGAGCTCGGCGAGCGTGGTCGTCGGTTCGGCATAGATGCCGACGATCGTCTGCGGATTGTCCTTGCCCGACAGTTTCGACAGGATCGCCGGCGTGGTGTCGACGACCTCGCCCCCGCGCGCCAGCGTCGCCTCGACCAGCGCCCCGGCCAGCGGATGCGCCGCGCCCTCCGCCCCGAGGAACAGCCATTGCGGGAGGACACCCGCCTCGCGCGCTTCGGTCGCGATACGCAGCCCTTCGGCGAGAAACAGCTCCTCGGCGCGCCGATGCCGCTTTTCGCGTAGCAGACGCATCCGCTTGACCAGCGGATTGGACAGGCTTTCGATACGGCTGCGACGGCCGGACATGAACTCAATCCTCGCCGAAGCTGTCCTTGACCAGCCCGACCAGTTTCAGCAGCGCGGCATCGGCGCCATCGCCGCTGGTGTGGATGGTGATGCTGTCGCCCTTGGCGGCGCCGAGCATCATCAGGCCCATGATCGACGTGCCGGCGACGCGGCTGCCGCCTTTTTCGACCTCGACCGAAACGCTTTCGGGCAGACGGCTGACGAAGGTCACGAATTTGGCGCTGGCGCGCGCGTGAAGACCGCGCTGGTTGGTGATTTCGACGGTCTCCGACAATTCGCTCAAAGGCCCACTCCCAGCATTTCCGAAGCGACCGATATATATTTCTGGCCTGCTTCGCGCGCCGCGATCACCGCAGGTCGCAATTCCATCGTTTTGCGCGCACTTTCCAGCCGGATCAACATCGGAAGATTGACCCCGGCGATGACCTCGGTCCGCCCGGCTTCGAGCAGGCTGATCGCAAGGTTCGACGGTGTGCCGCCGAACAGGTCGGTCAGCATGATCACGCCGCGTCCTTCATCGACGTCGCGGATCGCGTCGGCGATCTCCTGCCGCCGCATTTCCATATTGTCGTTGGGCCCGATGCAGACCGTGGCCACCGCGCGCTGCGGCCCGACGACATGCTCCATCGCGGTAACCATTTCCACGGCGAGTCGGCCGTGGGTGACGAGAACCATTCCGATAAGCGGCACGCTTTTGTCGCTAGGCATGCAGTCTGTGACCCTCAGTTTTTTCCGCCGGGTGCGGGAGAAGCGGGCGGGGGCTTGCCCTCAAGCCCATCTTGCGGGGCGGAGTCAAGGTTGCGGTGGCTGACGGTCGGCGCATGGCCGGCGTCGCGCAGCGTTCGTGCCACGCGCTCGGCGACATGGACCGACCGATGGCGCCCGCCGGTGCAGCCGAAAGCGACGGTGACATAGCTTTTCCCTTCCGCCCGGTAACGTGGCAGCAGAGCGACGAGCAGCGCCTCGATCTGCGCCACCGTCACCTCATAGGCGGGATCGGCGGCGATATAAGCCGAAACATCGGCGTCGAGTCCCGTTCCGGGACGCAGCGCCTTGTCCCAGTGGGGATTGCGCAGGTAGCGCATGTCGAAGACCAGATCGGCGTGGCGCGGCAGGCCGCGCGCGAAGCCGAAGCTCATCACGTTCAGTGCTGGCTCGTCGCTCTGGGTATCGGCAAAGCGGTGGCGGATTTCCTGCTGCAGGTCGTTGCTGGAATAGTTGGTCGTATCGACGACATGCTCGGCCCAGCGGCGCACCGGCTCCATCATTTCGCGCTCGCGGGCAATGCCGTCGGTCGCCGGACGGTCTTCGGCGAGCGGGTGGCGCCGTCGCGTTTCGGAGAAGCGGCGTTCAAGCTCCGCGCCCGCGCAATCGAGGAACAGCGTTTCGATCTCGCGGCCCCCCGCCTCGCGCAACTGCTTGATCCGCTTGACGAGCAATGCGGGTTTGAAGCCGCGGCTGCGGCTGTCGATGCCGACCGCGAGCGGGCGGTGCGTTTCGCTGCGCTGCGCCGGGGTTTCGATCAGCGGCTCGAGCAGCGAGAGCGGAAGGTTGTCGACAACCTCCCAACCCAGATCCTCCAGCACCTTGAGAACGGTCGACTTGCCCGCCCCGGAGAGGCCGGTAACGAGCAGCAGCCGCGGTTCGCCGGATGCGATCATACCCCGGGCGCCAGCCGCTCGAGCGCGATCATGATCTTGATCGGCGCCGAGGCCTCGAACGCGGAAAGAAGCAGCGCGGGCAGCGGACGTCCCGCAACGGTTTCGACCTGGTTCGCCGGTGGCATCCGGTCGTAACGATCGGTGAGGCGAACCGCGAGCGCGAGCGGGACGGGGGCGGTCCACGGGCGCTCGACGATGCCGATGCCGCGCACTTCGAGCTTTCCCGCCAGCGATTCGGGCGGGCGGCACCACAGCCGGCCGCGCTCGGCCCAGACGTCGCACCGGTCATCGGCGACGAGGCGCGCCCCGCGATCGATCAGGCGCAGCGCGAGGTCCGACTTGCCCTGCCCCGACTGGCCGAGGATCAGGACGCCGCCATTGCCCGCCACGACGCAGCTTGCATGGATGTTGACGATGTCGAAGGCGGTCCGGCTCGGAAGCATCGCGCAGGCTTAGCTATGCGCGTGCAGCGCCGCAAGCGTCCCGGCGCCCGACCCTAAGCGGCGTCAGCATTCTCCGCCGCGCGCAGGGTGATAAGCAGGCTCGCCCCCCGCTTGCCGTCCTCGCGGTCGCCTGCCGCGATCGTCCCGCCGTGACCCTCGACGATGGTTCGCGCGATGGCGAGGCCAAGCCCGCTGTGGCGGCCAAAGGCTTCCCCATCGGGGCGCTCGCTGTGAAAGCGCCGGAAAATCGCTTCGCGCTGCGCGGGCGGGATGCCGGGGCCGTCGTCGTCGACGCGAATGTGAACTTCGTCGCCGAGCCTGGTCGCGGCGATGCAGACGAGGGCGTCGGGGGGGGAGAAGCTGAGGGCATTGTCGATGACATTGTCGATCGCGCGTTCGATGCGGTGGCCGTCGCCCATGACCGTCGCGGTACCTTTTCGCGGGCGTGCGAAGGCGATTCGCGGTTGCGGGGCATCCCCGGACACGCGCGCTGCGCGCGCGGCGAGCATCGATTCGATCATCAGTCCGATGTCGATCGGTTCGAACAGGGTGCGCGACAATTGCGCGTCGATCCGGCTGGCATCGCTGATATCGGTGACGAGCCGGTCGAGCCGCCGGACGTCTTCGTCGGCGATCGCGAGCAGTTGCGCACGCTGGTCGTCGGTCCTGACGCGCCCGAGGCCTTCGATCGCCGAACGCACCGAAGCAATCGGATTCTTGAGTTCGTGCGTCACGTCGGCAGCGAAATGTTCCCCCGCGTCGATCCGTTCGCGCAGCGCCTGCGTCATGTCGCTGAGCGCGCGCGCGAGCGTGCCGATCTCGTCGCGGCGGCTGGGCAGGCGCGGAACGACGACTTCGCGTGCGCGGCCCAGGTGGACGCGCACCGCGGCCCGAGCCAGCTTGCGCAGCGGATGGACGATCGTGCGCGCGAGGAAGAGCGAAAGCAGCACCGAGGCGATCAGCACCATCGCAAGGACCACCGCGAGGCGAAAGCGTTCGGCGCGAACGGTGCGGGTGATGTCGCGCGCATTGAGCGTCATCAGCATCGCTTCGGGCGTTTCGAGGTCGACCACCCGCGTCGCGCTGAGCAGCGGGGTGCGTTCGGGCGCGTACCGGAAGCGCGCGGCTTCGCGGCCGCTGGCCAGTGCTTCGGCGACCTCCGGCCACGCCGACGCGCGATCGACACGCGGTTCCTCGAACTCGGGATAGTTGGGCGCGCCGACGATCCAGTCGATGCCGCGGTCCATGGCGCGCGCGACGTCGCGCTTCCAGGGCTGGAGGTCGGGATCGCGCAGCGTATAGGTCGGCGGCGCGTGCGCGAAGCTGTCGTCGATCTTGCGCCCACTCGCATCGTAAAAGCGCAGGCGCGATTCGGTGGCGCGGGTGAATTCGCCGATCAGCCGCTGCCGCTGGTCGGGGCGCGCCGCTTCGAGCGCGCTGTCGAGCATTGCAAGCTGGTCCTCCATCACCTCGATGCGCGTGTCGACGAGGCGGGTGCGATAGGTGTCGAGATAGAAGAAGCCGCCGGCGAGCAGCGCGACGGCGAGGATGTTGACCGCCAGAATGCGCGTGGTCAGCGACCAGCGCGCCGACCAGACGAGCGGCGCGTCCTCCTGGTCTGTGGTGCCGGCTTCAACCATCGTCGGAAAAGCGGTAGCCCGCGCCATAGAGGGTCGCGATCGCGTCGAATTCGGGATCGACCTCGCGGAACTTGCGCCGGAGCCGCTTGATGTGGCTGTCGATCGTGCGGTCGTCGATATAGACGTCGTCCTGATAGGCCGCGTCCATCAGCTGGTTGCGGCTGCGCACGATGCCCGGCCGCGCGGCGAGGGTTTCGAGGATCAGAAATTCGGTGACCGTCAGGGTGACGTCCCGGCCATCCCAGCTTACCTTGTGGCGCGCCGGATCCATCGTCAGCCGCCCGCGGGTTATCGGATCGGCGACCGGTTCGTCCTGGGCGTCGGCCGAATCGCGGTTGAGCTCGACGCGGCGCAGGATCGCGCGGATGCGCGCGATCAGCAGCCGCTGCGAGAACGGCTTCGAGATATAGTCGTCGGCGCCCATCGCAAGGCCCAGCGCCTCGTCGATCTCGTCGTCCTTGCTGGTCAGGAAGATGACCGGAAGCTGGCTCTTCTCGCGCAGGCGGCGCAACAGTTCGAGCCCGTCCATGCGCGGCATCTTGATGTCGAAAACGGCGAGGTCGGGCGGGTTGTCGATCAGCGGCTTCAACGCCGCCTCCCCATCCGAATAGACTCGCGTGACGAAGCCTTCGGCCTGAAGGGCGATCGACAGCGATTGCAGGATGTTGCGGTCGTCGTCGACCAGCGCGATGGTTGCCGTCATGCTCTTTTCGTCTTTAGCGGCTGCGATTGGGCGGCTTGGTGGCAAGGTCGACCGATCCTAACCGATTGGGGTAGAGTCGACAACTCTGTGCAACGCGCAGCGGTTCCGCCCCCGGCATGCGTCGCCGGGTCCGCACGACCGGGCCGTTAATCTTTTGACGCGCGGTCCCATCCTCGCTAACGCGATCCGGATTTCGGAATCGGCGACACCGTCGGCACCCATGCAAATGCGGGCCTGTCCCTTCGTTCGACAGGTTTTGCATAGGTATGCAAAGGGCCCGCGGCGACAGGAAAGGCGAGAGGATGACGAAGATGATGATCGGCAACCAGAGCGTGGACACGCGCGCGGACGTGGCCGAAAATCTGGGCACGGCGCAGCTTGTCGAAGAGGCGGTCCGCCACGGCGAGGGCCTGCTCGCCAAGGACGGTCCGCTCGTCGTCGCGACCGGCAAGCACACCGGGCGCAGCGCCAAGGACAAGTTCATCGTCCAGGACGAGGAAACCGCCGAAACCATCTGGTGGGGCAAAACCAACGTCCCGATGACGCCCGCGCATTTCGCGGCGCTGAAAGAGGATTTCCTCGCGCATCTGGCGAGCCGCGAGCGCCTCTATCGCCAACAGCTCTTCGGCGGCTCGCAGCCGGAATATCGCGTCGGCGTGCAGGTGGTCACCGAATATGCCTGGCATAGCCAGTTCATCCGGACGCTGCTGTGCCGTCCAAGCGCCGCCGAACTCGCGGCGTTCGAGACCGATTACACGATCGTCGACCTGCCCAGCTTTCGCGCCGATCCAGCAAGGCACGGGACGCGCAGCGAGACGGTGATTGCCGTCAATTTCTCCGAAAAGCTCGTGCTGATCGGCGGGACCGCCTATGCCGGCGAGATGAAGAAGTCGGTGTTCGGCATCCTCAACTATCTGCTCCCGGCCCGGGGCGTGATGCCGATGCATTGTTCGGCGAACATCGGCCCCGACGGCGATACCGCGGTCTTCTTCGGCTTGTCGGGCACCGGCAAGACCACATTGTCCGCCGATGCGTCGCGCACGCTGATCGGCGACGACGAACATGGCTGGTCGGACACCGCCGTCTTCAATTTCGAGGGTGGCTGCTACGCGAAGATGATCCGCCTGTCGGAAGACGCCGAACCCGAAATCTATGCGACGACGAAGCGATTCGGGACGGTGCTCGAAAATGTCGTGATCGACCTCGAAACGCGCGAACTCGATCTCGACGACAACAGCCTCGCCGAGAACAGTCGCGGTTCCTATCCGATCGATTTCATCCCGAATGCTTCGGCGCGGAACATGGGTCCGGTGCCGCGCACCGTCATCATGCTGACGGCGGACGCCTATGGGGTGTTGCCGCCGATCGCGAAGCTGACGCCGGAGCAGGCGATGTATCACTTCCTGTCGGGCTATACCGCGCGCGTCGCGGGAACCGAGATCGGCGTGACAGAGCCCGAAGCGACCTTTTCGACCTGTTTCGGCGCGCCCTTCATGCCGCGCCACCCCTCGGTCTATGGCAATCTGCTGAAAGAGCGCATCGCAAAGGGACAGGTCCAGTGCTGGCTCGTCAACACCGGCTGGACCGGCGGCATGGCGACGATGGAGGGCATCAGCCGCATGCCGATCAAGGCGACGCGCGCGTTGCTCAACGCGGCGCTCGACGGCAGCCTTAACGACGCGGAGTTCCGCAAGGACCCGAATTTCGGTTTCGAATATCCGGTCGCGGTGCCAGGGGTCGACAGCGCGATCCTCGATCCCCGCAATGCGTGGGCCGACAAGGCCGCCTATGACCGCACCGCGCAGGTGCTGGTTCGGCAATTCATCGACAATTTCGCGCAATTCGCGGACCATGTCGACGAGGGCGTCCGCCAGGCCGCGCCGCAAACGGCCGTCGCTGCCTAGGGTCAGGACCCATTAATTCCACGTTCGAGGCGTCGAAATGGCGAAGATATCGGGTTCGGGCGGGTGCAGCGGGTAGCATCGCTACCCGCAAGGCCGCGCGAGCCTGAGATCGAAGCCATTTCGACGTCCCTCCGGGATTTGACCGATTTTGCCCATGGCATCGTCGAAAGGTCTTGAAATATCGACATATTCCTTCGCCCCTTCTCCTCGCCCTGAGCAAAATCGTTTCAAACCTCGATCGCGGAATTAATGGGTCCTGACCCTGGGCCATCCGGGTCCTCTCGGGTGGCGCATTCACCCGGAAGGACCGGACAATGACCACCGACCACCCCGTCCGCCTGTTCGCGGACGACGATGAAATCCGGGCGCTTGGCGAGGGGCTTCTTGCCTGTGCCTTGCCGCGCGAGGCCTGGACGCACGAAGCGCATCTGGCCGCTTGCCTGTGGCTGCTCGCCGAGCGCCCGGATATCGACGTCGATGCTCGGATCGCCGGGCTGATCTGCGCGTTCAACGAAAGCGTCGGCGGGGTGAACGACGACACGCAGGGCTATCACGACAGCATCACCCGCGCCTATGTCGCCGGGGTACGCCTGTTCCTGTCGGAAACGCGCGAGACGGGCCTTACGGCGCGCGTCAATGCGCTGCTCCGCTCGGACATGGGCCGCCGCGACTGGCCGCTACGCTTCTACAGCCGCGAGCTGCTCTTTTCGGTGCCAGCGCGGCGGGGGTTTGTCGAACCCGATCTGAGGCCTTTGCCCCGGAATTGAAGGCGTCTCGCACAAAGCCGCGAAGCCACGAAGAAATTCCGAAGTCGTTCGCCCTGAGCTTGTCGAAGGGCCGTTCTTCCTCCGACGTCAGAAGGACGGTGCTTCGACAAGCTCAGCACGAACGGAGATGGAATATTCTTGGTGGCTTCGTGTCTTCGTGCGAGCCAAATAATAATGGCGCAGCCTATCCCTGCTTCGCCCCCGCAATATATTCGTCGACATTCTTCGCGAGCACGTCGAGCGGGACGTTGCCGCCCTCGACGACGATATTGTCATAGTCGCGCAGATCGTATTTCGGTCCGAGGGCCGCCTGGGCGCGGCCGCGCTGGCGGACGATCTCGCTGTGTCCGACCTTGTAGCCGCACGCCTGCCCCGCCCAGCTGCAATAGCGATCGACTTCGCTCGCGACCTCGAGCGGGTTCGATCCGTTGCGTTCGACGAAAAATTTGACCCCCTCCTCGCGCGTCCAGCGCTTGGCATGGATGCCGGTGTCGACGACGAGGCGGCAGGCGCGGAACGCGAGCGACTGGAGATAGCCGAGGCGCCCGACTTCGAAATCGTCATACAGGCCGAGTTCGTCGACGAGTTGCTCGGCATAGAGCGCCCAGCCTTCGCTATAGGCGTTGAACGCGAGCATCGAACGGATCAATGGCATCTGATTGGCATATTCGCCCTGCCAGACATGACCCGGCAACGCTTCATGCGCGGCGAGGTCGGGGAGCGAATATTTGCTGTGCAGGTCGGTCGTGCGCAGGTTGATCCACATCTTGCCGGGGATCGTTCCGTCGATCGACCCCGCGCCGCCATAGGCGGCGGGCGCGCCGGGTTCCTCGGCGAGCGGCAGGCGCTTCACTTCGACATTGCCCTTTACCAGGGTGCGAAAGGCGCGCGGCAATTCGGCGCGAATCCTGCCCAGCCAGGTCTGGATATAGGCCTTGATCTCTTCGCGCCCCTTGTCGCCCTCCGGAAATTTATAGCGCGGGTCCTTCGCGAGCGCCTGCATCCGGGCGCCGACCGATCCCTGCGTATAGCCCAGCTTTTTCAGGATCGGATCCATCCGCCCGTGGAGTTCGGCAAGCTGGTCGATCCCCATGCGATGCACCTCGTCGGGCGTCATGCGCGTCGTGGTCGAGGCGCGCAGGCCCCACGCATACCATTCGTCGCCGCCGGGGCGCGCCCACAGGCCGGCATCCATCGTCGCCTGCGCGCGCTGGGCCTTCAGGGCCGCGATCTGCCGCTCCAGCGCCGCTGCGACCGGACCTTTCGCGATCGCCGCCGCGCGAGCGTCCCAGTCGCCCGCCAACCCCGCGGCGCGCGCCTTGTCGGCCAGGCTCTCGGCCAGGCTGCCGCCGCGGCGAGCATCGGCGAGCGTCGCCTCCATCTGGGGCAGCGCCTTGTCGATCAGGAAGGCGGGGGCGATCAGCCCCTGGGCACCCGCGGCGCGAAGCCGCTCGGTCTCGCCGTCGAGGACGCCGGGAAAGGCGTTGAGCCGCGCCAGATAGGCTTCGGCATCGGCGCCCGTCTTGACCGGCTGGTCGCTGCCGAGCAGGCGCGGCACGTCGAGATAGGCGCCGACATTCTGGATCACGACATAGGGCGTGTTGCGCCAGCCGCCGACCGCGACGTCGCCATAGGGCAGCGCGAAGCCGTCGAGCGCGGTGGCATAGGCGCTGTCGATCACCGCGAGGCTGGTGCGCGTCGCATGGTCGAGCCCCGCGGTGTCGACGGCGCGGACGCGCGCCAGATCGGCCTTGAGCGTATCGGCGAGCGCCGCAATTCCGGCAGGAGACCGGTCGGACAGTTCGCCGCGCATCGCGGCGCGTGCGCCCGTGTCGATGCCGAGCGCGGTCGCACCCTCGGGCGAGTGGTCGAGAAGATTGTCGGCAATGCTGTCGAGCAGGGCGGCCGCGGTTCCGGTTTCGCCGCCGGTTCCGGGAGGGGGCGGCGGGATCACCGCCATGTCGTCGGGGATGCCGCCGCCGCACGCGGCGAGCGTCAGGCCCGCGGCGCCGGTGCCGAGCGTCGCGAGCGTCTGGCGGCGGCTGAGGCGGGTGGACATTGGTGCGGACATGCGAAAGCTCCCCTTGCGACCTTGGTTTCGGTTGAAACAAGTCTTGGAGGGCAAGCGCGCCGGGGTCAATGGAAAGGGGCCACGGAACAAAAGCGCGGCCCCTCCTTGGCTTAGGGTCGATACCGGCCGGGTTCAGTCGGTCAGGTCGGCAGGCACCTTGCCGCCGTTTGCGGCGAGTTCGCGCATCACCGCCTTGTGCAGCCAGATGTTCATCTCGGCGCTGCCGTTAAGCTCGCCGGTATAGCCCAGTTCCTGGGCCAGTTCCTTGCGGTTGGCGAGGCTGGGGTCGATGTCGAGCAGCTTCATCAGGTCGACGATCGAGGTACGCCAGTTGAGCGGCTGGCCCGCCTTCGCGGCTTCGGCGGCGAGGATCGCCTCGACATCGACCTCGCTGATCGGAGCGGGGGCCGCGGGCTGGGGCGCGGCCGGCGCGGCGACCGGCGTTGCGGGGGCGGCGGGAGCCGGCTCGGAGGCCTCTGCCTTCTTGCCGAAAATCGCGTCCTTGATCTTGCTGAAAATACCCATGTCATATGCTCCCACTGAATAATGCGGTCCGGTCCCGACCGCGGACGGCCGCAATACCGCACCCTAAATCTAGCCACGGCAGGATGACAGCGAAATGAATGGCTCGTTCTCCGCCCCTCGGCTGCTATACCTACCCGCAACGGCGCCTTTCGATCCGCGCCGTAGTGGGAGAATTTGCATGAACCTGACCGACATCCTGCAACAGGCGGGCGGCATCGAATCGATGGCGCAGGAACTTGGTGTCTCGCCCGCGATGGCGCAGCAGGGCGCCGACGCTTTGCTGCCCGCGATCCTGGGCGGGTTCCAGAAGCAGGCGCAGGGTGGCGGCGCCGACGGTTTGGGCGGCCTGATCGCCGGGCTGGGCGGCGGCGGCCTGCTCGACGCCGTGCTCGGGCCGCAACCGACGCCGGTCGGGCAGGGCAATGAGGTGCTCGGCCAGATATTCGGGTCGAAGGACGTCAGTCGCACCGTCGCGAGCCACGCGGCCTCACAGACGGGACTCGACAGCACGCTGCTCAAGAAGATGCTGCCGATGCTCGCGATGATCGTCGCGGGCTATATGGCGAAACAGGGCGGCGGACAGGCTGGCGGCAGTGGCGGGGGACTGGGCGGGATGCTCGGCAATGTCCTCGGCGGCGTGATGGGCGGCGGCGCGGCGGCGGGCGGGCTTGGCGGCCTTGGCGGGCTGGGATCGCTGCTCGATCGCAACGGGGACGGCAATCCGCTCGACGACATACTCGGCATGGCGGGCAAGCTCGGCCGCTAGACGCCCCGATCCTTCGGGAAATCGCGGGGCGCACTGGATTTTGCGCACGGCTGCGGTAACAAGGGGGCGATGAGCAAGAGCGACGATCCGACCCTCCGCCCCGCGACGAAACTGGTGCAGGGGGGGCGACGGGCCGAGTGGACAGGCGACTCGCGGCTCGGCGGCGGAGTCGTCAACCCCCCCGTGTGGCGGGCTTCGACTGTCCTTTATGACTCGATCGCCGACATGAAGGCGCGGGGCCAAGCGACCCACGACAAGCTCTATTACGGCCGGCGCGGGACCCCGACGGTGTGGGCGCTCTGCGATGCGCTGACCGGTATGGAGCCGGGGGCGGAAGGGACATTGCTCTATCCCTCGGGGGTCGCGGCGATCACCTCTGCGCTGCTCGCGCTGCTCGCGCCCGGCGACCACCTGTTGATGGTCGACACCGCCTATGAGCCGACGCGGCAGTTCTGCGGCGGGATGCTGGGGCGTTTCGGGGTCGAGACGAGCTATTACGATCCGCTGATCGGCGCTGGCATCGCCGAGCTGATTCGCCCCGAAACGAAGCTGATCTTCCTCGAATCGCCGGGCAGCCTGACCTTCGAGGTGCAGGACGTGCCCGCGATCACGCGGGTCGCGCGCGAGCGCGGGGTCGTGACGATGCTCGACAATACCTGGGCGACGCCCTTGCTCTTCCCGGCGCTGGCGCACGGGATAGACGTGACGATGATGAGCCTGACCAAATATGTCGGCGGGCATTCGGACGCGATGATGGGCTCGCTCACCGCAACGCCGGCGCTCTGGCCGCGGCTGCGCAAGGCGACCTATCAGCTTGGCCAGTCGGTCACCGCCGACGAGTGCGCGCTGATGCTGCGCGGGCTGAGGACGCTCGACGTGCGGCTGGCGAGGCATGGCGAAAATGCGCTGGCGGTCGCCGAATGGCTGGCCGCGCGCGGCGACGTGGGGCGCGTGCTGCATCCGGCCCTGCCGGCCGATGCGGGACATGCGCTCTGGGCGCGCGACTTTTCGGGCGCCAGCGGCCTGTTCGGTTTCACGCTGAGGGGGGCGGACGATGCGGCGCGCGGGCGCTTCATCGACGCGCTCGAGCATTTCGGCCTGGGGTTCAGCTGGGGCGGCTACGAAAGCCTGGCGGTTCCCGCCGACCCCGCGACGATCCGCACCGCAACCGAGTGGCGCGACCCCGACGCCCTCGTCCGCCTGTCGATCGGACTGGAGGACCCGGCCGACCTGATCGCCGACCTCGAGCGCGGCTTTGCGGCGATGGGGGGCGGCGCATGATCGA
The DNA here is from genome assembly GCF_059693785.1 of Sphingopyxis sp. CR5. Classification (NCBI taxonomy): domain Bacteria; kingdom Pseudomonadati; phylum Pseudomonadota; class Alphaproteobacteria; order Sphingomonadales; family Sphingopyxidaceae; genus Sphingopyxis; species Sphingopyxis sp. CR5. The sequence goes on from NZ_JCATIE010000001.1 coordinate 58,812, forward strand.
CGAACTGCTCGTCCGTATGGGCTTCCCGCGCATCGCCGATGCGCAGCTGGCCGAAATCGGCATTGCGGCGATGGTCGGGGGCGCGGCGCTGCTTGCGGGCTGGTTCGTTCGGCGCAAGATCGGGCCGCGGATCGCCGGCTGGCTGCATGGCCGCGATATCCAGGCGCCGGGGCCGCTGACCGAAAGGGCGCCCGCTCTGCTGGGCTGGGCGACCGCCCTGCTGTGCGCGTCGATCGGCTGGGGCGCCTGGCCCTGGGACCCTTATGCCGGCCTCTTGCTCGGGGCGATCGTCGCGCTGACCGCGGCCGCGGCGGTGCGCAATGTCGTTCTGGGCGTCGGACTCGGCGCGGTGCCGGCCCTTCTCATCGCTGCCGCAGCCTTCGTCGCGCTGCTGTCGCATGCGGTCGGCGGCTTGACGCTCTTGCAGGCGCGGCTGGACAGCGTCGGATTTTCCGCGGGGAAATTCCATTTCTCGCTGCTGACGCTGATCAACGTCGCGCTGACCCTTCTGATCCTGTTCCTGCTGGTGCGGATCGGCAACCGCATCGTCCGCCGCGTCGTGCGGGGCGGCAAGGATCTCGATCCGACACAGCAATTGCTGGTCGAAAAGATCGCGGGCGTCGTGATCGTCGTCGCCGCCTTTTTCGTCGGCATCGACCTCCTCGGCATCGACCTGACCGCCTTTGCGGTCTTTTCGGGCGCCCTGGGGCTGGCGGTCGGATTCGGACTGCAAAAGACCTTCGGCAACCTGATCGCGGGAATCATCCTGTTGATGGATCGCTCGATCAAGCCCGGCGACGTGATCGTCGTCGCCGACTCGGTCGGGCGGGTGAACAAGATCGGGGTGCGCGCGGTGTCGGTCATCACGCGCGACGGCAAGGAACATCTGGTCCCGAACGAACTGTTGATGACCGAGCGGGTGGAGAATTGGAGCTATTCGAGCCGCGAGGTGCGCGTGCGCATGGCGATCGGGGTGAGCTATGACGCCGACCTGCGGCTGGCGCAGCAATTGATGCTCGATGCCGCGGCCGAATCGCCGCGCGTACTAACGTCGCCGGCACCCGTGTGCTGGATCACCGGTTTCGGCGACAGCAGCGTGGACCATGAACTGCGCATCTGGATCACCGATCCCGAAGGCGGGCTTGGCAATGTGCAGGGCGACGTGTTCCTGCGTATCTGGGACAAATTCAAGGAATCGGGAATCGAAATCCCGTACCCGCAGCGCGACGTGCATGTTCGCACGCTGCCCGAGGGGGCGCAAAAGAAAGCGCCCGCCGCGGCAAAGCCGAAGCGGGCGCCCAAAACATCCTGACCGGGATTGGATTTTTCCGGTCGATGTTGAATCACCCTTCCCCTTCAGGGGGCCGGGGGTGGGCCCTATCGGCCTTGCGCAGGGCTTCGAGACCCCACCCCAACCCCTCCCCTGAAGGGGAGGGGCTTAGGTCTGCCTCAATCAAAACCGGAAAAACCCTAAGGGCTCAGAATCCCTTCGCCTTGGCGCGTTCGATGCCTTCGACGATGATGCGCTTGGCTTCGTCGACGTCGCCCCAGCCGTCCAGCTTCACCCATTTGCCGGGCTCGAGATCCTTATAGTGGGCGAAGAAATGCTCGATCTGCTGGAGCACGATCGGCGGCATGTCCTGATAGCTTGCGACATCCTTGTAATAGGGGAAGGTCGAGTTCACCGGGACGCAGAGCAGCTTCTCGTCGCCGCCGGCATTGTCCTCCATCCGGAGCACGCCGATCGGACGGCATTTGACCACGGCGCCGGCGACGACCGACGAGCGCGCGACGACCAGCGCATCGAGCGGGTCGCCATCGTCGCCGAGGGTATGGGGGATGAAGCCGTAATTGGCGGGATAGCGCATCGGCGTGTGCAGGAATCGATCGACGAACAGCGCCCCGGATGCCTTGTCGAACTCATATTTCACCGGCTCGCCGCCAATCGGCACCTCGATCAGCACGTTCAGGCTGTCGGGCGGGCTGTCGCCGGCGGGGATGAGGTCGATGCGCATGGGAGAGAATTCCTTCGTTCTTTAATTCGCGGCGCCCCTTAGCCTGCTGCGCCGCACAAAGTCGAGAGCCCCGCGGCGCTTTTTGCGCGCGCGGGGCTCGAACATGCGGCCGTTCGGGGGCGAATCAGAGCGCGCGTTCAGGCTTGAACAGGCGCTCGAACCAGTCGGGGCCGGTGCCGCTCTTTTCGAGCCACGGCCAGCGCAGCCCGCCGTGATAGTCGATCTCGACGGTGCGATAGCGGCCGCCGCGTTCGACAAGCAGCCGGATCGGGGCCTTCGCGTCGGTCGCCGCCGCCTTGATGGCGGTCTCGATCCGCTCCTTGCTATAGGCGACGCCGTCGACCGCGACGATCTTCGTCCCGTTGACGATGTCGGCGCGAAAGGCCGGGCCGTCCCACAGGATGCTTCCCGCGATACCATCCTTGTCGATCGTCATCCCGAGCGAATGGGTGAGGTCGTAACTTTTGGAGAGCGCCATGCGCGCCTTGTCATAGGCGTTGGGCGTGTCGCGCCAGACGAGCGCATAGCCGGCCTTCTCGATCCCGCCGACCGGCGCTGCGGCGCCCGGCCGTTGCAGGCGCTGGCGCAGGAAGCCCGCCCAGTCATAAGGGTAGATCTTGTTGAGGGTGGCGGCGACATCGTCGAATTCATAGGTGACTTCGCCCCAGTCGCCCTCGCGCCCGCCGAAAAACAGCTTGGCGAAATCGTCGAGGCTTTTCCGGTTGTTGGTCGCGTTGCGGATCAGCATGTCGGCCTCCAGCCAGACGAGCGATCCTTCGTTGTAATAATCCTCGGTGCGCGACCAGCTCGGGAATGGCTTGGGTTTGCGCGCCGCAATCACCGGATCGAGCGTCGTATCCTCGACCGAGCGCCAACTGCGCCCCGGCTGGACGCTGTACCAGGCGGCGCTCGTCGCCCATTGCGCGAGCGCGAAATCCTTTGACTGCATGCCCGACCGCGCGGCGAGCACGATATCCCAATAGCTCGTCTGCCCTTCATATACCCAAAGGAGGTTGTCCTGCATCGGGGTTCGGTAGTCGGGGGTCCACAGCTTCCCCGGGCGGCGGTACTTGCCGTTCCAGCTGTGGGTCAGTTCGTGCGGCAACAGCCCACGCAGCACCTCGCCATCGTTCCACTCGGTGAAATAATTGGGCTTGCTGCTGTTCTCGCTGCTGCGATGATGTTCGAGCCCGATGCCGCCGAGTTCGTCGGTCAGCGCGAGCAGAAACTCGTAATGGTCGAAATGGCGCGTGCCGAACAGCGCGACCGCCTCTGCCACCAGCGCCGCGTGATGCGCGATCTGGTCGGGCTTCGCCTCCAGATACTGCGCTTCGTCGGCGACGACGTTCAGCGTGACATTGTGCCCCAGGTCCCATTTGCGGAAATATTTGCCCGCGAACATCGGGCTGTCGACCAGCGTTTCATAGCTCGTCGGCGCATAGCTGTAGCGGTTGCCGGCGACCTTCAACCCGTCGAGCGCCGCGGCGCCGGTCCATCCCTGCGGCAGGGTGACGTCGAGCTGCACCGGAATCTGCCGCGTGAAGGTTCCCGCCGGATACAGGCTGACCTGTTCCCATTGCAGGTTCATGATTGCCGGCGTGACGACGACGCGGCCCTCGCTCGAACGGGTCGGCGACAGGAAATCGAACGCGACGTCGACGCTCTTTGCGCCCTCCGGCACGTCGATGTCGAAGGCATAGACGTCGGTCGGCTGGCGCGTCCACGCCAGCGTCTTGCCGCCGGCGCTCGCCTTGAAGCCCGCAAGTTCGGCGATCGCGCCGCGGGGCGCATGCTTGCCGGGGAGCCATTCGGGATAGAGCAGCGTCAGCTTGCCGCCCCTGGCGACCGGGATCGTCTGGCGCACGTGAAAGATGCCGCGCGCCACGTCGGTCGCATCGACCTTCAGCACCATCGTGCCCGGATAGGGCTTGTCGGCGGGCAGCGGCACGACATGGGGCTGAACCGTCAGGCCGGGAGCGCTGTTGCCGGTCTGCGCGTCGGTGGTGGCGGGGGTGAGGGCGAAGGGCGCGGCGAGAAGGGCCGCTGCGACGAACGGTGCTGTTTTCATGGCGGCCGTTACTGCCTTGAAACGGGGCGAAGGTCCAGCATCGCAATGCCTTCTCCTCTTGGGAGAAGGATATGCAGCCTTGCCGCTGCAAGCGGTTAGGCGAAGTTGGATGAGGGTTTCCAACGAGACTGGCGGCCGCGCCGTCCGCTCCCCTCACCCAGCTGCGACTAGCCAGCCAGCTGGCAAGTCTTCGCAACCCTCTCCCGACGGGAGAGGGGAGTGGCTTTGCCTTTGCCGCAAAAAGCATTAGACGCCGCCGCCATGAGCAAGGACAAGCCCGCCAGAATCCCGACGCCGCAGGCTGTGCGCGGCACGCAGGACATGCTCGGCGATTTCGCCGACCGTTTCGCTTATGTCGTCGAGACGTTCGAGCGCGTGCGCCGCCTCTATGGCTTCAAGCGCGTCGAGGTGCCGGTGATCGAACCGACCGCGGTGTTCGCGCGCTCGCTGGGCGAAACCACCGATGTCGTGTCGAAGGAAATGTACAGCTTCGAGGATCGCGGCGGCGAATCGATCACGCTGCGCCCCGAATTCACCGCGGGGATCGCGCGCGCCTATATCACGAACGGCTGGCAGCAGTTCGCGCCGCTGAAGGTCGCGACGCACGGGCCGCTGTTTCGCTACGAGCGCCCGCAAAAGGGACGCTATCGCCAGTTCCACCAGCTCGACGCCGAAGTGATCGGCAGCGACAGCCCGCTCGCCGATGCCGAACTGCTCGTCTTCGCCGACCAGCTTTTGAAGGAGCTGGGGATCGCCGAGGGGGTGACGCTGACGCTCAACACGCTGGGCGATGCGACAAGCCGTGATGCGTGGCGCGGCGCGCTCGTCGAGCATTTCGCGGCGCACAAGGGCGAACTCAGCGAGGACAGTCTCGCGCGGCTCGACAAGAATCCGCTGCGCATCCTCGACAGCAAGGACCCCAGGGACCGCCCGGTCGCCGACGGCGCGCCCGACATCGACGCTTTCCTGACCGGCGAGGCGCAGGATTTCTTTGGCGCGGTCACCGCCGGGCTCGACGCCGCGGGCGTCGCGTGGGAGCGCAACGCGCGGCTGGTGCGCGGGCTCGACTATTATCGCCACACCGCGTTCGAGTTCGTGACCGACCGGCTCGGCGCGCAGGGCACGGTGCTCGGCGGCGGGCGCTACGACGGGCTGATCGAGGCGCTCGGCGGACCGCCGACCGCGGCGGTCGGCTGGGCGGCGGGGATTGAGCGGTTGGCGATGTTGCTCGACAGCGATGCGATCGACAACCGGCTCGACGTCGTGATTGCGGTCGAGGACGATGGCCAGCTCGCCCGCGCCATGCAGACGCTGGCGGCGCTCCGCAGCGGCGGTTTTGCGACCGAGATCGTCGCCGCCGGCTCGCCGCGCAAACGTTTCGACAAGGCCGCGAAGATTCCTGCCCATGCGCTGATGTCTATCGGCACACGCAACGGTGCTCCCTATGTCCACATTCGGGGCGACAGCGAGCGGGCGAAACATGTCGAGGCCTATCTTCAATCGTCACCCCGGACTTGATCCGGGGGCCACACGACGCTTGGGACAATGGATCCCGGATCGAATCCGGGATGACGAAGATTTGAAGTGACTGTGAGCAGATGACCACCATCCCCGAAAAGCAGATCGATGCGATCATCGAACGGCACGCCGCCTTGCAGGCGCGGATGGCGACGGGGGATATGGCGCCCGCCGATTTCGTCGCGGCGTCGAAGGAGTTCGCCGAACTCGAGCCCGTCGCACAGGCGGCGCGCGAGGTGATCCGGCTGCGCGGCGAGCTGGTGTCGCTGAAAGAGATGCTCGGCGACCCCGAAATGAAGGCGATGGCCGAGGAGGAGATCGGCGCGATCGAGGCGGCGCTTCCCGCCGCCGAACATGCGCTTGCGGTCGGGCTGCTGCCGAAGGACGTCGCCGACGAGCGCGCCGCGATGCTCGAAATCCGCGCTGGCACCGGCGGCGACGAGGCGGCGCTGTTCGCGGGCGACCTGCTCCGCATGTACAGCCGCTACGCCGACACGCAGGGATGGAAGGTCGAGATCATCTCGGCGAACGAGGCCGAGGTCGGCGGCTACAAGGAAGTCGTCGCGTCGGTGAAGGGGCAGGGGGTTTTCGCCAAGCTGAAATTCGAAAGCGGCGTCCACCGCGTCCAGCGCGTCCCCGTCACCGAAAGCGGCGGGCGCATCCACACCAGCGCCGCGACCGTCGCGGTGCTGCCCGAGGCCGAAGAGGTCGATGTCGCGATCAACGACAATGACCTGAAGATCGACATTTATCGCGCAAGCGGAGCGGGCGGGCAGCATGTCAACACGACCGACAGCGCGATCCGCATCACGCATATTCCGAGCGGCCTCGTCGTCATTCAGCAGGATGAGCGCAGCCAGCACAAGAACCGCGCGAAAGCGATGCAGGTGCTGCGCTCGCGGCTGTTCGACCTCGAACGCTCGAAGCGCCACGATGCCGAAGCATCCGCGCGCAAGGCGATGGTCGGATCGGGCGATCGCTCCGAGCGCATCCGCACCTATAATTTCCCGCAAGGCCGCGTGACCGATCACCGCATCAACCTGACGCTCCACCGCCTGCCCGAGATTCTGGAAGGTGAGATGGCCGAACTGATCGATGCGCTGATCGCCGAGGACGAGGCGCAGCGGCTCGCGGGGCTGGGTGACAATTGATTCCCCTCCCGCATGCGGGAGGGGCTAGGGGTGGGCATGTCAGCATCCGACGACTCTGACCGCGCCCACCCCCCGGCCCCCTCCCGCAAGCGGGAGGGGGAGGCAAGCGCAGCCCTCCGCGACGCCGCCGCGCGCCTCTCCGGCGTTTCGGAGACGCCGCGGCTCGATGCCGAACTTCTGATGGCGCATGCGCTGGGTGTCGAGCGCAACCGGATGCTGCTCGATCCGTCGCGGTTCGCCGTGCCCGGGGGCTTCGAGGCGATGGTCGCACGGCGGCTGGCGCACGAGCCCGTCGCCTATATCGTCGGCTATCGCGACTTCTGGACGATCCGGCTCGCGGTCGGCCCGGGCGTGCTGGTCCCGCGGCCCGACAGCGAGACGCTGATCGAGGCGGCGATCGCGCATTTCTGCGCGCGCGCGCCGCAGACCATCCTCGATCTTGGCACGGGTCCGGGCACGCTGCTCCTTGCCGCGCTCGCTGAATGGCCCGAAGCGCGCGGCCTTGGCGTCGACGCAAGCGAGCCCGCGCTCGGCTATGCGCGCGCCAATGCCGACCGGCTGGGCCTGGCGGGTCGCGCGACATTCCGGGTCGGCGATTGGGGGCGGGGGGTCGGCGGCCGGTTCGACCTGATCCTGTGCAACCCGCCCTATATCGCGGCAAACGAAACGCTGATGCCGGACGTCGCGGGGCATGAGCCTGGCGAAGCACTGTTCGCCGGTGCCGACGGGCTCGACGATTATCGCCGCCTGATCCCGGACCTGCCGCGCCTGCTGGCGCCGGGTGGCGCGGCGTTGCTTGAAATCGGCGCGAGCCAGCATATCTCGGTATCGGCCCTGGCCCGCGCGGCGGGCTTCGCGGTGGAAGGACGCCGCGATCTCGGCGGCCGCGACCGCGCCCTGGTGCTGACACTTTGAACCGGCTTGTGACAGAAATCGCTTGGTTTCGCCGGCAAAGCGCGGTAGGGGGCAGCCACAGGCCCGATCGGGGCCCCGCAGACGGTGCCCGTGCATCGATCAAGGGGGCTGGCGGACCTGCTTCCCAACCGAGGCGCCCCGGCGAAAGGGATTTCGCAGAGGCGGTGAAGGGCAAGAACCCGCGGCGACGCGGGATGCGATCGGCGCAAGCGGCGCGATCGGCCAAAAGGGGTTTGGCATAGCTTTTCGACAGGAAGTTTTCAGTTGACCATGAACAACCGGCAGAGTGGCCGCCGGCGCGGCCGCAACAACAACAATAACAATCGGTCGCAATCGGGCGGGCGCGGGGGCGTCGACCAGGCGAACCGCATCGACAGCAGGGCGCGCGGCAATGCCGTCCAGATGATCGAGAAGTACAAGAATATGGCGCGCGACGCGCAGCTCGCCGGTGATCGCGTCCAGACCGAATATTATCTCCAGTTCGCCGACCATTATTTCCGCGTGCACAGCGATTTTCGCGCGCGCCAGGAAGAAAAGCAGGGTCACAGCGGGCAGGATCGCGGCCATGACCGCCAGCGCGAAGTGCGCGGCGTCGAGGATTTCGACGGCCACGACGATGGCGATACCGACAGCGACGGCGATACCGAGCGTAGCGACACCCGCTCGCAGGGCGGTCGCGACCGCGACGAGGACGAAGGCCGCGGCACCCGGCAGCAGCAGGGCCGCGGGCGACGGAGTCGCGACCGCGATTCCGACCGTGCGGACGGCGATGGCGGCAACGACGATGCGGCACCCGGCAAGGCCGAGGCCGCGTCCGACGACGCCGATGAAGCGCCGCGCCCGGCGCGCCGCCCGCGCCGCGCGCGCAGCCAGGACGGCGACGGCGGCGGGAAGGCCGCGGGAATCGACAGCGCCGCTCTGCCTCCGGCGATCGGCCGCGGCGAGCGCGCCGAAGCCGAGGGCGGCGAGAGCGAGGACGCCCCCGCCCCCAAGCCGCGCCGCACCCGCCGGACCGCGCCGCGCGCGACCGGCGTCGAGGCTGCCGAATAAGCCGTTCGATTTCGGCTGGTTTTTCCCGGTCGCATCGCATAGCCTTGCCCCGACACCGCGTTGGGGGAGAGCGATTATGCGCGCGTTGCCGGGACTCTATGGGGCGCTTTTTCTGGTCGGCGCCTTCGCGGCTCCGGTCGCCACGGCCCAGGATGGCGCGGGCGGCACCGCGCAGGGCGACGTCGCCGTCACCATCTATAACAATGGTCAGTCGCTGGTGCAGGACGATCGCCGGCTGCGCGTGACGGCGGGACGCAACCGGATCGAATTTCCCGACGTCTCGGCGCGTATCCGTCCCGAAACGGTGACGCTGTCCGGCCCCGGGCTGTCGATCGTGGAGCAGAATTTCGATTTCGACCTGCTGACCCCCGACAAGCTGATGGACAAGGCGGTTGGTCAGACGATCACGCTTGTCCGCACCAACCCCGCAACGGGCGCCGAAAAGATCGAGCGCGCAAAGGTGCTCGCGGCGAACGGCGGCATCGTCCTCCAGATCGGCGACCGGATCGAGGTGCTGCGCGACGACGGCCTGCCGGTGCGGGCAGTGTTCGACCGCCTGCCGCCGAACCTGCGGGCGCGCCCGACCCTGTCGGTAACGGTCGAGGCGGCACAGGCGGGGACCGTGCCCGCGCGTCTGTCCTACCTGACCCCCAATCTTGGCTGGACCGCCGATTATGTCGCGCTGTTCGACGCCGCGAAGGGCGCGATGGACATGCAGGGCTGGGTGACGCTGACCAACAATACCGGCACGACGTTCGACAATGCGCGCACGCTTCTCGTCGCGGGCGATCCCAACGGCGGCGGCGGCCGGTTCGGCGGGTTGAGCGACGCGATGGACAGCGCCGGGACCGAATCGAACGATCGCGAGCGGCTCGGCGACTTCTATCTCTATCCGCTCGACCGCCGCACGACGATCGCCAACGCCCAGCAGAAGCAGGTGAGCTTTCTCGATGTGAAGGGTGCGCCCGCGCGGTCGACCTATGAATATGTCAATCGCTGGCTTGGCAGCAGCACCGAGCCCGTCAGCGCGGCGAGCGTGCTGCGCTTCTCGACGTCGCGCGCGGGCGGCCTCGGCGACCAGCTCCCCGCCGGGACGATCCGCGTCTATATGCGCGACGCGCGCGGCGATCCGCAGTTCATCGGCGAAAATCGCATCGACCATACGCCGATGGGATCGGCGATGTCGCTGCGCACCGGCGACGCGTTCGACGTCAAGGTCCAGCCGACCGTCGTTTCGCGCACGCGCAAGGGCGGCGCGCGCTGGATCACGAAGATGCGCTATACCGTCAGCAACGCGCGGGGCGAGCCGGTGACGGTGAACCTTGCCCAGGACGGATTGTGGGGCGATGTGCGCGTCGACGACGAAAGCCTGAAAGGCGAGCGCGTGTCGGCCGACCGTATCGAATGGCAGGTGCCGGTGCCCGCGAACGGCAAGGTCGACGTCACCGCTACCTTCGATTCGCGCTATTGAGGCGGCGGGCCGTGCGGGCGCTCCCGCTGCTGCTTCTGGTCGCGGCGTCGCTCGCGCCGATTTCGGTGCGCGCGCAGCCCGACGCGCCGGTGGTGGTGTCGGCCGCCGCGGACGACGTCGCGCTCACCGTCTATCGCGCGCCGAATCGCGGTAGCGGCGGCATCGACGCGCGCTGGCCGCGGGGCTTTGCCTTTATCACCGAAACGCGCGAGGTGACGCTGCCCGCCGGGCCGGCGGTCGTGCGCTTCGAAGGCGTTGCCGAGGGTCTGCTTCCCGAAAGCGCGGTGGTCGGCGGCTTGCCCGAAGGCGTCGTCGAAAAGAATCGCGACGCCCGGCTATTGTCGCCCGCGGGGCTGGTCGACGCCTATCTCAAGCGGCGGGTCACGCTGCACCGCACGAACCTCGCGACCGGCAAGGTGCGCGAGGAGGAGGCGGTGATCCAGGCGGGGCCGAACGGCGGCGTGATCCTGGAAACCGATCGGGGGTTCGAAGCCCTTGGCTGTTCGGGCCTGCCCGAACGGATGCTCTATCCGCGCGTACCGAAGGATGTGTCGGCAAAGCCGACGCTGTCGGTCCTCATCGAAAGCCGGACCGCGCGCGTCGTCACGATAGAATTGCTCTATCTGGCAGAGGGGTTCGACTGGTCGGCGAACTATGTCGCGAACCGGTCGGCGGACGGGCGCGCGCTCGATCTGACCGGATGGGTGACGGTCGCCAACGGCGGGGTGACGAGCTTTCCGAACGCGCAGCTCAACGTGATCGCGGGGCGGCTGAACAAGGTTTACAGCCTGCCGCTTCCGCGCAGTACGCCGGGGCCGCTGCGGCTGCGCTGCTGGCCGATGGACAACACCAGCACCCATCCGCTGTGGGGATTGGCGCCGGTCGACGAAGCCTATGGCGGCATGATGGCCGACGCCGAGAATATCGTGGTGACGGGAAGCCGCGTGGCCGCGCCGGCCCCGTCTGCCCCGCCGCCTCCTCCTCCTCCTCCCCCGCCGCCGCCGCCCGAGGATCTGGGCGACCTTAAATTCTATCGCATCCCGTTTCGGGTCAACGTCTCGGCACAGGGGCAAAAGCAGGTCGCGCTGCTCGCCCGCGACGGGGTTGCGGTCGAGCAACTCTATGCGGCGACGCTTTACAGCTATGGCGATGATCGGCCGCAGCCGATGACGCTGCGGCTGCGCGCCCGGAACGACGAAGCCGGCGGGCTGGGGCTGGCGCTGCCCGCGGGATCGGCGGCGGTCTTCGAATCGGTGGCGGGCCGCCGCCTGCTGGTCGGCGAAGCGAAGATCGGCGACAAGGCAAAGGGCGAGCGGGTCGATTACGATATCGGATCGAGCCCCGCGGTCCGGTACCGCATCCGGCGCCTGCCCGATTCGGAGGCGCAGGATTATCGGTCGTGGGAGGTGACGGTCACCAACGCGCGGCCCTTCGACGCCGACGTCGAAGCGCTTGTCCCCTTTGCGCTCGATCCAGCGCCCGAGGGGTGGGAGCGCCGCGGGAGCAACTGGGTATGGCGGGTGACGGTGCCCGCGAACGAAAAGGTCGTGCGCGTCTTTCGGCAAAAGCTGAAGGGCGATTGAGCCCGTTCAGGCGGGTGGCAGCGGGCGCGGCCGGTGATTCTCGTCGAGCGCGACGAAGGTGAAAAGGCCGCTCGTCACCATCACTTCGGTTTCGCCGCGGTCGCGCGTCGCGAGCACTTCGATGCGGATTCCCATCGACGTACGTCCCCGCCGTTCGAGATGTGCGTAGACCGAAATGATGTCGCCGAGCAGGATGGGCGCGATGAACTCCATTGCCTCGATCGCGACCGTCGCGGTTGGCCCTTGCGCGATTCGCCCCGCGACGATGCCGCCCGCGATGTCCATCTGGCTGAGCACCCAGCCGCCGAAGATATGGCCGTTGGCGTTGATGTCGGCTGGGCGCGGCACGACGCGCAGAATCGGATCGGGGCGCGAGGGCAGGTTGTGAACGGTATCGGTCATGGGTTCATTTCCGGGTCGTCTTCGAACGGGTCTTTGATCGATTCGTCGTGGCCGCTGCCGCTCGACAGGAAGACGAGCCCCATCAACGCGGCGCCCAGCATCACCGACAGGCCGACGCCCGCCGCGGTCGCGATCATCATGTGAATGGTCAAGGCGTCCCCCATCGACCAGCGCAGGTAGGACAGCGCACCGACGACCGCGACCAGCGACACGATCGTCATGCCGCGCATAAGCCGGCGATAGCGGGCCCATGCGATTCGCGAGGTTTCGCGATTGTCGAGAGGGGAGGGTTTGACCATCGCGCGCCCTCATGGACGAAGGCGGGGCCAAGGCCAAGGGGGCATCGCGGGGATATGGCGCCCGGCGCTTCGGCCCGGCGGCAAATCGTGATATCCTGAGCGACGAAAAGCGAAAGCAAGGAAGCAAGGAAGCAAGGAAGGGAGCGGGACTCATGACGATTGGAGCGATTTTGCACGGGCGCACGGGCGCGGTGATTTCGGCACGGCCCGCCGACACGGTGCGCGCGGTGGTCGACCTGCTCGCGCAGCATCGCATCGGCGCCGTCCCGGTCGTCGACGGCGATTCGATCGTCGGCATTTTTTCCGAGCGCGATCTGGTGCGCCTGACCTCTTCCTATGGCCCCGACGCGCTCGACCGGCGAATCGACGATGTAATGACGAAATCGCCCGTCACCTGCGAATCGTCGATGGCTGTGATGGGAGCGCTGTCCCAGATGACGCAAAAGCGCATCCGGCACCTGCCTGTCGTCGACGGCGGACGACTCGTGGGATTCGTGTCGATCGGCGATCTGGTCAAATATCGCATCGACAAGATCGAGGCCGAAGCCGCGGCGATGCGCGACTATATCGCGTCGTGACGATTCGTCGCCGCTAGCGCGGCAACCGGCCGGCGGCGTCAGCCGGCCGCATCGACCGCCGGGGGCTGGCGCCGGATCACGAGTCGCATCACTTCGGATATCGCGTCGCGCTCGAGCAGCCAAAGGAGCGCGCCATAGAGCAGCGCGCCCATCGCGACGAGCAGCGCGAGGCGAATCGGCGCGGCGGGCATCAGCGGCGCGAGCAGCCATTGATCGGTCAGCGCGACGGCGATCGCCATCACGAGCGCGGGAGCGAGCCCGGGCAGCATCGCGCGCGCGACCTGCCACAGCGAGATGCCGAGTTGCGGCGCGGTCATCCGCGCGGACAGGAGGAACAGCAGCGGCGCGGCGACGAGCCAGGCCCAGGCGATGCCGATCAACCCCCAGCGCGCGCCGACAAGAAAGCAGGCCGGGAAGAGAATCGCGCCGCCGAGCGACGAGAGCATGGTCACGAACGGCTTGCCGAGCGCGTTGTTCACCGGTGCGAAGAGGATCTGCACCGTCATGAAGATAAGGGCGAGCGACAGGATCTGGATATAGGGCACCATGCCGAGCCACTTCGTGCCGAACAATGTTTCGACCATCGGCGCCGCGGCCACGGCAAGCCCGCAATAGAAGGGTGCCGCAAGCAACATCAGC